>JALSQB010000078.1 GCA_026985655.1 Campylobacteraceae bacterium
TTTTAGGGCCTATGGCACAAGAGGTCATTGAGTTAGAAGCTAAAACATTAGCTGATGTAGCGACACAACTACAAAATATGGAGTCGGTTGCTCCTTGGCTAGACAAATGTGCCGTAGCTGTCAATGACCAGATGACAGCCGATTTAGGCATGGCATTACAAGAGGGCGATAAAATTTCAATTTTACCCCCTGTTTGTGGGGGTTAAGATGGAGTTGTATCAAGGTTCACTCGATGTTGAAGCCATCTTTTCTAAGTGGTTGAATGAGGAAAAAAACTCAAATTATGGAGCGTACATTCCTTTTGTGGGAACAATTCGTGCAGAAGATGGCATTGAAGCATTAAGCTTTGACATTTATGAGCCTGTCTTAGAAGCGTGGTTTAATGCGTGGGTCGAAAAGGCAGCGAAACTCGGGGCAAAAGTTAAAATGGCACATGCCATTGGCGATGTACCTGTACATACCTCGTCGTACATTTCAGCTGTTTTTTCACCCAAAAGACGGGTGGCATTGGAGCTAATTGATGAATTTGTAGAAGATTTTAAAGCCAATGCTCCCATTTGGAAATATGATGTCAAAGAGGGAAAACGCATTTACGCAGAAGAGAGAAGTACCCCTATGAATGGGTCGGGACTTTTGTCTAAATAGTTATTATATATAGTAAGGGAAAAAAGAATGGCATTTATGCACTTCAATGAATCAATTGAAATTTTAGAAAACATAACAATTAAAAGTTATAAAAAAGAGAAAAAATATCTAACCGATACCTTAGGGTATGTATTGGCTGAAGATATAATCACCGACCACAATTCACCAGAATTTCCAACTTCTGCAATGGACGGATACGCTGTTAAACATGAAGACTTGGCATTAGGACATTTAAAAATTTCAAGTATTAACCCAGCAGGGTCAGATTTGCGTGATGAAGTAATAGGGGGATGTTGTATCAAAACCTTTACTGGCTCACTTATGCCAATGGGGGCTGATACTTTAATCCCCATTGAAAATGTAAGCGTAGAGGGCGATGAGATAAGCATTAAAGAAGATGTTCCTTTTGGCTTTGCTGTTCGTGCCATTGGTGAAAACTATGAAAAAGGGCAAACCCTTATTACAAAGGGAACAAAAATAGATTTTGCAGAAATTGGGGTCATGGCAAGTTTAAATATTGTCTCTCCGTTGGTCTATGAAAAACCACGAGTGGCAATTTTATCCACAGGGTCAGAACTTTTAGAATTAGGTGAGCCACAAACCTCCAATGCTCAGATACGCAGTTCAAACAATTACATTTTAGAAGCAATGGTCAAAAAATATGATGGAATACCTTTACAGCTAGGGTGCATACTTGACAATAAAGAGAGTATTTTAAATGCAGTTGAATCAGCGTTAATACAAAGTGACATTGTGGTGACAACAGGCGGTGTAAGTGTGGGTGATTTTGATTTTGTAAAAGATGTTATTGTTGAGCTTGGTTGTGAAGTACTCTTTAAAGGGGTACGCGTAAAACCAGGACAACACATTATGGTAGCGAAAAAAGAGGACAAATTTATTGTGGCACTTCCTGGGTTTGCCTACTCTTCTACTGTTACAGCATTGCTTTACTTGTTACCACTTATTGCTAAACTTCAAAATGGAAAATCTTCATTACGCATAGTAGAAGCAACACTAAAAGATGGTTTTAATAAACGACAGAAAAAAGCTGAATTTACAGCTTGTAATTATGTTTTAGAACATGGGCAATATTTTGTAGATTTTAAAGGCAAAAAATCTGGCTCATCAGCCATATTGACCAATATGTTAGGATCTACGGCTCTTTTGGTTACAGCAGAAGAAGATACTTCTAAAGTCGCAGGAGATAAAGTTCAGATTTTACTGATAGACTAAACTTTTTTATAAGCAGTTTGCAAGTTATTGCGTCTTTTAACATAAAGGGCTAACTCGGCAGCTGTCTTACAACCACTATTCATCGCTTCATTCAATATTTTTTTATTGGTTTTTACATTCATTTCAAGTCCTTTTTTTAATAAATATTCCAAATTATAATGTTATTTTCTTTTTTAAGCTAAAAATATGTCAAATTGTCATATAATTTAAAATAATTTAGTAATAAAAGGTTAAACATGTATGATTTAAGAAATGTAATAGCTAAACTAAAAGAGATTATCTCAGAAGAAACAAAAGCTAAAAAAGTGTTCGACAAAGATGTGGCTGATGCCTTAGCCATTCCACAAGCAACATTTGCTACCATGAAAAAAAGAAACTCTATACCCTTTAAAGAGATATTAGAGTTCTGTGCAACAAAGCGATTAAGTATCAATTGGCTTTTTTTTGACCAAGCCATTAATATGCTAGAAGAAGAGAGTGAACGTTTCTTTCAAGTGCATTACTTTTCTGATGTTAGGGCTAGTGCTGGTGGTGGGGCTTTTAACTTTGAAGAAGATTATGAAATTCTCTCTATCGACAAAACTATTATGAATACCATCGTCCCAAGTGCAAACAATACACTAGAAGCGATTAATGTAGATGGTGAATCAATGGAGCCAACACTTCAAGATGGCTCAATTGTCTTTATCGATAGAGAACAGACAAACATTAATAAAGATGGAATCTTTATCGCCTCTACAACAGCAGGGCTTTTTATTAAACGTATCCGTCAAAGAGCAGATGGTATGGTAGAACTTATCTCTGATAACAAAGCTTATAGTCCTGAAATAATTACAGCAGATGAAGTTGAAATTATTGGTCGAGTTGTGGGAAATGTTGAAAGCTTGTAGCAAAAACTTAGTATAATTTATTTTAACTATAAGATATTAAGGGGTAGGAGATGAAAAAAAATATTATACTAATAGGCTTTATGGGCATAGGTAAAGGAACAACTGCGAGAGCCTATGCTGAAAAGTATAAATGTTTCAATATTGACACAGATGATTTAATTGAATCAAAAACTAATAAAAAGGTCAAAAGTATTTTTGAAGATGAGGGTGAAAAATATTTTCGTTCACTAGAGCAAGAGTGTGCCAATTGGATTGAATCTTCAGTAGATAATTCTTTAATTTCTTGTGGAGGTGGTTTCTTTAATGTTAATAATCTAAATAAGCTAGGAACAGTAGTATTGTTAGATGCTTCGTATGAGTGGATATATAATCGTTTATCAACAGCAGAGAATGCAAAATCAAAATTAAAAAAACGACCTTTGTTTGCTGAACCTAAAAAAGCGAAGAAACTCTATAAGGAAAGAGAGAAAGCCTATAAAAAGATTGCTGACATTATTATTGATGTGGAAAGGTTAGAAATGAAAGAAATTATTAAAGAAATTCATAAAAAAGTAAATAAAAAATAATTATAGTGAGCTGAATAATTATCCAAATGTATCAAAAAAAAGAATTTGCAATATTTTAAAAGAAATTCGCAAAAACCCTTGACAAGCAAGAGGAAATTCTCTATAATACGCGTCCAAGAACATTGGGGCTTACTTAGAGTTTAAGTGGCTGATTCTTTGAG
>JALSQB010000079.1 GCA_026985655.1 Campylobacteraceae bacterium
GAGATGATAGAACTCATGATGGCAAGTTCTGTGGATTACACCATTTTCTTTCGTGAACTTTCCTCAATGCCAAGAGATATTACCCCACTTACTAAGAGTTTTTATGAGCAAAGTGTGCTTCTTAACAAAGAGCTTATGAGCCAATGGTCACAATGGCTAGAGAAGTGGAACTTAAGCCTTAATCTAAGCACACCCCAAGAGCGTGAAGAACGTTCAAAAGAGATGAAAAGTGTTAATCCTAAATACACCTTACGCGAATGGTTTTTAGTACCTGCTTACCAAAAAGCTGTTCAGGGTGATTACCGTTTAATTCATGAGCTACAAGAAGTCATGAACAATCCTTATGATGAGCAGTCAGATGAGATAGCAAGGAAATATTATGCGAAGAAACCTATGGAACTTTTTGACATTGCAGGGGTTTCACATGTAAGTTGTTCTTCATAAGACCACAATAGAATTTATTTTATTATTTAACAACCCATTCAGATGCTACGAGTAATTTATCATCTTCAAAAATTTGACCTAAAAATCGGTCATTTAGATGATAATTTGCTACCCCTTTAGGTGTACCAGACATAATGATGTCACCATCTTCTAAATCCATAAAGTTTTTTATCTCTTCTAGCATTATTTCTGGCTTGTACATCATTAAGTCATAATTTGCAAATTGGATAAGCGTGTCATTAATTGTTAATTTCATATTTAACTTACTAATATCTCCATTAAAAGGGACAAACTCACTCAAAACAGCAGAACCATTAAATGCCTTTGCTCTCTCCCACGGTAAGCCTTTTGTTTTCAAATTCTTCTGTATGTTGGCATGGGTTAAGTCAAGCCCAAAGCCCACGCCTGCTATGTTACCATTTTCAATTAAGAAACATATCTCACCCTCAAAACGGGTATCTTCAAAAAAGTAATTTAAAGTATTAGAAATCGCTGAGTTTGGTTTATTAAATACCACCATATTTTCAGGGATTTCATTGCCTAGTTCTTCTATATGTTCAACATAATTTCGTCCTATGCAGACAATTTTAGAAGGGATTATCTCTTTGTTTTTATAATATATTTTTTGCATAAACATATTATATGATTTTTTTTAGTATTTTATGCTTCTTAAACATGAATAAAGCTTTCAAATTTATTTAAATCCTCTTTGCACGTATATCTCCAAAGAAAACTAAATCTTTGAGTACTGCTTTTTGGGTAATGCCATCAGCTCCAACTTTTAAGAGTAACTCCCCTTTATCACTTGAAAATATATTTTGATGAACAATGGCTTTGGCATACCAGCTATTGTCATCTTCACCTAATAGCTCTTTATAATCAGATAATTCTGTTGCTTTAGGAATAGTCACTTCAACATTTCCATCTTGTTTCTCTGCACCTACTGCTGTGAAAACGTACTCTTTACTCTCTTTTTTGTGGTCAATTTTTTTATCTAAATTAAAATAGAGTGAAAGTAAATCATCTTTTGAATAGTAATCTAAAGTAACATTTGTATCTTTTACCAATTCTCCATTTTTCCAACGCTTAAAGGTACGAATAACTGTTTTGTCATCATGGTTTATGGTGTAAAGTTTATTGGACATCTTCTCACCGTATGATTTTGTTATTTGATAATAGTCTGCGACCATGAGACCATTTTCAATATGTCCTTTAGAGATATGATGTTCTGTTCTTCCTCCCGAAAGGGTTTTGGCAATACCTGTGGCTTTTAATTTTACATCTATTTTATAGGTGCTGTCATCTCGTGTTAAAACGGCATTGGCAATACCAATTTCACCTATAATTCCAAACTCTACTTTATAGTCTGCTTTGATTGTTTCTGCCTGTGCAAATTGACTCAATAGTAAAAGACTTAACGATAGTAATATTTTTTTCATAATATTCCTTTAATTTTTATAGAGACATTTAATCAGATTTATGTGTAATAACTGTGAGATTTAGATAAAATAATATTTATGAATGAGAATAACACAACCCAAACGCAAGAAATTATTGAGCAGTCTCAAGAGATTATTCAAAAACTAGACATTAACTTCTTTCCTCAAGTTCAATCTTGGCTAAATCAACTCTACCTTTCTAAGTATGGAGATTTTTTTGATACGCTCTATTTTGATATACCTCTTGGAAATATTATTACTGCTTTTTTCTCTTTTTTCTTCTTTCTTCTTTTACGAAAACTTTTTGCGACCCTTGTCATTAAATTTTTACAACCATTAACCACTATGACTAAAAATAGTTATGATGAACGTATTCTTCTAGCACTTAAAGGTCCTTTAACTTTTGTCTTTATTCTTATTGGGGTACGCCTCTTTTTTGCTCTTTTGTTTTGGGAAACACCCTTTATTAACAACATCATTAGCTCAATGATAGCCTTTAACCTCTTTTGGGCAATGTATGAACTAATTAATGCACTAAGAGGCATTGTCTATCACTTTACCTCACGCATTAATCCTGAACTCTCTTATGAAGTAGGAAACTTTATCTTAACCATTTTTAAAGGGATTGTACTCATTATAGGCTTGGCTTCCATTTTAGAAGTTTGGGGCATTAATGTAGGAGGACTCATCGCTGGTCTTGGAATTGGAGGTTTAGCTTTTGCCTTAGCTGCTAAAGATACGGCAGCCAACCTTTTTGGCTCAATCGCCCTACTACTTGACAAGTCCATTCGCATTGGCGAGTGGATAAAAATTGGGGAGGTTGAAGGAACAGTTGAAGACATTGGCATGCGTACCACTAAAATCCGTTCTTTTGGAAAATCACTCATCACCCTACCCAACCAACTTATTGCTAACAGTCCTATTGAGAACTTTTCAAGAAGAGGGGTACGCCGTATTAAAATGACCCTTGGTGTCACCTATGCAACCAATAGCCAACAGATGCAACAGATAATCATCGACATTAAAGAGATGCTAAAAGCACACCCAAGCATTGCTCAAAAAGAGACAATGTTGGTCAATTTTACAACATTTGGAGATAGCTCTTTAAATATTTTCATCTATACCTTTGCCAACACGGCTAATTGGGCAGGATATATGAACATAAAAGAAGATATAAATCTTAAAATCATGAAAATAATAGAAGATAATAAGAGTAATTTTGCATTTCCATCGCAATCTCTTTATGTTGAGAGTTTACCAACATCAACCAATAATTAAAAACTTGCTATAATTCTGCCATGAATAACTTAAAAAAAGTCGCCATTTTAGGGCGACCAAATGTAGGGAAAAGTTCCCTCTTTAACAGACTACTCCGACAACGTGATGCCATTACCTCTGATGTGGTGGGAACAACCCGTGACATCAAGAAACGTCTTGTAACGATTTCTGGAAACCGTGACTTTGAAGTCATTGACACAGGGGGGATTGACGACAGTACTGAAATGTTTGCTACGGTTAAAAAACTCTCCTTGCGTGCAGCTGATGAGGCTGATATTATCATCTTTATGGTCGATGGCAAAAACATTCCCCAAGAAGAGGACAGAGAGC
>JALSQB010000080.1 GCA_026985655.1 Campylobacteraceae bacterium
CCATCTGCTCCAAAGTTTCATGATAATAAGCATTTAAAACAGGCGTAACTTCATTCACCCCCAAAAGGTCTTCTACTTTGGCATAAAGGTCTAATGCATTAGACACGACTTTGTATCACTTTATTGATTTTTTCATAGAGTTCTAATACTTCATCTTTTTTTGCATAGTAAGCATTTTTATTGGCAATCAAATGCACCGAAGAGTCCATAATGTCTTCAGCAACTTTAAGCCCATTCTCTTTCATGGTCGCCCCAGTTTCAACAATATCTACAATCGCATCGGCTAATCCAACCAATGGAGCTAATTCAATAGAACCATAAAGTTTAATAATCTCAACACCCACAGCTTTTTTAGCAAAATACTGTTCTGTAATGTTTACCATTTTAGTGGCTATCTTAATGTTTGGTTTGCTCCAATCAAGTTCATCTTCATTTTTAATCCCAATAGAAACCTTACATTTTCCCATCTGCATGTCTAAAAGTGTTACAATGTCTAACTCTTTTTCAGTAATAACATCAAGCCCCACCACACCAATGTCGGCTGAACCATGCTCAACATAAGTAGGAACATCTTGGTTTCTCACATTTAAAAAACGGAAATTACCCACTTCCATAATAAGCTCACGCCCTTCAAACTTGAACTCTCCTCCAAATATTTCAGCGAAAATCGCCAAAGTGTCTTCTGCTATTCTTCCCTTTGGAAGTGCGACTGTTAACATGTTCTAACCTTTACTTAATACGTTTTTCATACCTTGAAAAATCAATGTTTCATCAAAAAGTGCATTTTCAAAAAACCTCTTTAAAAATGCTCCATCTCCACCAGAGATATAGAGCTTTTTATCCGATTGATATTTTTCTATGAGTAATTTTATAGATGCGATTATACCAAAACTTATCCCATCTTTAGTTGTGCTAGGTAAGTCATCTAAAGATATATTTCTATTGAGTTCAATCGCCAAAGCAGGAGAAATATGTCCATACGCTTCAATATATGCTTTTAAGCCAGGCAATAAAAAACCACCCACATAAACACCCTCTTCCAGCACATCAACCGTAATGGCAGAACCAGCACTCACAAAAATGCCATTTTCATGAGACAAACACAAAGCTTTACGGTCAATGCCCATGGTGCTATATTCATTTTCTATTTTTATTAAAGGCGAAACATCTTCCCAATTCGCTAAACTTTTAAGCTTCTGTGTTAGTTCATGCTTTACGCTAATATATTTTACTTTTTTATCACCATACTTTTCTATGGCTTCTTCATGCTCCAAGTGTACGACCTCTTTTCCATTGTAAATGTGTATTCGGGTGTTTCCTATGTCGGCTAGTAAGGGCATTTGTTATCGACCTACTGCCATTGCATTTTCAATTCACGATGAGAAGCAACACAATCTCGAAGATAAAGATTTATTAAACTCTGATAAGGTATGCCCACCCCCTCAGCCATACTTTTAAAATAATCAATAACCTCTGTTTCAAGTCGCATCGTCACTTGCTTTTTCAACTGTTTAACATAAGGATTCGGTCGTGACTTCATAGTTTTTAAATCATATTCTTCTTTCATCTTATCTCCTATAGTAGTGTTTAGATTCATTTTTAGTTGCTTTTCTAGCCGAAATAATTCGTATGTTGCCTGTACTTTCACGATAACAATGACAGATAAGAAGTAAATTTAATTTGTTACTAACGCCTAACATCAAAAACCTCTCTTCCCATTCTGAATGTTCATCATCATAAAATTCAAGAGCCAACTCATCATAAAAAACACTCCTAGCCTCTTCAAAAGAGATTCCATGTTTTTTTAAATTTATCTCTGCCTTATTATTGTCCCATTCAAAATCTATCTTTTTCATTATATTATACTTACAATGTAATTTTTTGTCAAGTTTGTTGTTCCCATATTTAAAACCTTTCTTTTTCTAATTTTATTTAAAATTGTTTAAATATATTAAAAATATGTCAAATTGTCATACTTTAAATTTTAAGCTATAATATTTTAAAATATTTGGAAGGCTGTAGGTCGGTTTCCCCGATGCCGACAATGTCATCTCTCACTTTATTTTCCTTTTAAAGGCACACCATGAAAACCCCCTACTGGCTACTAGAAGAAACCCTACTAGAACAAAACCTAAAAACCCTAGCTCACATAAAAGAAAAAACAAATGTGAAAATTTTACTTGCCCTAAAAGGCTATGCCCTTTGGAAAAGCTTTCCATTGGTTTCCAAGTACCTTGACGGTTGTTGTGCTTCTGGACTACACGAAGCAAAACTCTCCCATGAACATTTTGCGAAAGAGACCCATACTTATAGCCCTGCTTTTAAAGAAGAGGAGATTGAAGAAGTAGCTAAAATATCTCATCATCTCGTCTTTAACTCCCCTTCTCAATTTGAACGCTTTTCCTCTTTGGCTAAAAAACATAACCCCCAACTCTCTTTGGGATTGCGTGTAAACCCTGAATATTCACAAGCCCCTGTGGAACTTTACAACCCTTGTGGGCTCTATTCGCGATTGGGAACGACACGTGAAAATTTAGAAATATTACTTCAAAGTGAAAAGTTTAAAGAGCTAGAGGGATTTCATTTTCATGCCCTTTGTGAACAAGATAGCCTAGCACTTGAAAATGTTTTAAAAGCTTTTGAGGAAAAATTTGGCAAATTTTTAGCCAACTTAAAATGGGTAAACTTTGGAGGGGGTCATCACATTACGCGTAAAGGGTATGACACCGACAAACTCATAGCAATTTTAAACAATTTTAAAAGCAGACACCCCCACCTAGAAGTTTACCTAGAACCAGGCGAAGCTGTGGGTTGGGAGACAGGAACCTTAGTTACTTCGGTGCTTGACATTGTTCATAATGGCTTAGAGATTGCCATTTTAGACACATCAGCCGAAGCACAAATGCCCGACACCATCATAATGCCTTATCGTGCAGAGGTAAGAGAAAGTGGCAAAGCAGGAGAAAAAAAACATACCTATCGACTCGCAGGAAACACCTGTTTAGCAGGTGACATCATGGGTGACTACTCTTTTGAGCAAGCGTTACAAATAGGTGACAAAATAATTTTTGAAGACCAAATACACTACACCATGGTCAAAGCAACTACCTTTAATGGTGTGCCATTGCCGTCCATTGTCATCAAACGGCTTGATGGCACATTAGAGGTCGTACGTGAATTTGGATATGAGGATTTTAGAGATAGACTTTCTTAACTCCCATACAAACTCAAACCATAAACCCACGCTTACCATCTCAGAAAAAGAAGATAAGAATTTTAGGCTTAAAATATGCAATGATTTTAATACTACTTTAGCATATTTTGATGTCAATGAGAACCTAATGGGTTAAATGCTAAAATTCGCCCAATATTTTACAAGGAATTCTATTGATTAATCTACAAAATTACGCTACTCAAAACATCAAGAATGATGTTCTTTCAGGTGCATTGGTAGCTGTGGCATTGGTGCCTGAAGCCATTGCTTTCTCTTTTATTGCAGGAGTTTCACCTGTGGTTGGGCTTTATGGAGCTTTTATTATTGGGCTTGTTACGGCTCTACTTGGGGGTAAACCTGGCATGATTTCAGGGGCTACTGGTTCTGTAGCCGTTGTATTTGTGGGTTTAGGTCTCTCTGTTAAAGCGATGTACCCCGAACTGGACAAAGAAGCACTCTCTATGATGGTACTCAACTACATTCTGCTCACCTCTATCATTGCAGGTCTTATACAAATTGCCATTGGTTTTTTCAAAATGGGGAAATTTATCCGTTTAGTTCCTCAACCTGCTCTCTTTGGGTTTGTAAATGGTTTGGCAATTGTTATTGCCATGGCACAACTTACCTTCTTAGCTCCTGCTAATGTGGAACAATATGGCTCATGGATAGAGATTATCAAAGCGAGTTTTACAGAGAACTACATCATGTATATTATCATTGCTATTACCATGCTAACCATGCAGTTTTTACCTAAAATTTCAAGAGCTGTTCCTGCTGGATTGGTTGCCATTGTTGTGGTGACCTTAGTTGTTTACTTTGGTGAAATCTCTACCAAAGTAGTTGGTGATTTGGCTGACCTCTCTTCGGTTTCTATGCCTAGCTTTGTCATGCCAATGGGCGAACTCTTCTCTTGGGAGGCGATGCGTATTATTTTACCAATAGCGTTTATTGTTGCACTTGTAGGTCTTATTGAATCTTTACTAACCCTTTCAGTACTCGATGAAATGGGTGGAGAACGTGGTTCAGGAAACCAAGAGTGTATTGCTCTTGGTGTAGGAAACACAGCTTCTGGACTCTTTGGAGGTATGGCTGGTTGTGCGATGATTGGGCAATCCGTCATCAACTTCACTTCTGGTGGACTTGGACGTTTGTCTTCATTTACGGCTGCTGTTTTACTCATCGTTTTAGTCGTAAGCTTCTCTTCTGTCATTGCAGCCATTCCTGTGGCTGTTTTGGTAGGGATTATGTTCATGGTGAGCATTGGAACTTTTGAGTTCTCTTCACTTAGACGCTTAAAACATATGCAAAAATCTGATGCTTTTGTGCTAATTGTCGTCACCATCATCACCGTTCTTGCCGACTTAGCCATGGCTGTTATTGCAGGGATTATTATCTCTGCGTTGGTATTTGCATGGAAACATGCCAAAATAAATGCCCACACCACAATGGACAAAGAAAACAAAAAAGTCTATGAGTTAGATGGCCCTCTCTTTTTTGGTTCGGTTACTTCATTTAATGAACAGTTCGATGTAGAAAACGACCCAGATGAGGTGGTCATTGATTTTAAAGATGCAAGAGTTATGGACAGCTCAGGTGTTGAAGCCATTGATGGAATTACAGAAAAGTACAAACAAGCAGGGAAAAAGCTCACCCTGCGACACTTATCTGAAGATTGTAAAAAAGTACTCACCAGTGCAGGACCATTCTGTTCTTATGAGGAAGATGACCCTACTTATAAAGTGGCAACAAACCAATAAAGATATTAAGTGTGGTAGGATTAATTAATACCACACTTACCTGTCGAACATTTCCCTGAAGCACATTTTGGTGCTGTTAAACTACTTGATTTATTAAGTTCTATGCTTGCAAAAAACAGTCCTATTATGGCACTTATTACTATGATTATTTGCAATTTAGAAACTTTTTGTATCTCTTCTTTTTGTTTTATTTCACACACTTCCCCTGGGCAATGAATAGGTGCATTTTTAGTTATTTTAAAATAGAGTATGCACCCTAAACATATTCCAAATGCTGTTTCACTATAGAGTAGAGCAATACATAAAAGACAAATAACAATCTTTATGGGTGTCATAATTTCAAAGACAACAATAATAAAAAACATAATAACAGACAAAATTAAGCCTAAACTCCACGCAAATCTTTTTTGAATGGCACCCACATATTCAGGTGTCTGATTTTGGACAATTAACCTACCCAATATTAATGTAGGTGAAAATTTAGGGTTAATTAGCACACGAATAAAAAAATCAATCATAAAAAAAGTAACAAATATTTTTGTAAAAAGAAAGTTATGTGTTAAATATGCATTTAAAAAAGAGACCACAGCAGGCAAAAGTAAAATTCCTGCTCCTGCACGTGCTTCTCTCTCATTAAGTACAGGAATTACATAGCCATCTACCTTTTCCCCAAAATATAAATATTTATTAAATTCCATAAATAAACCTTTTGCAATTAGATAATTTTTTCTTATTTGCTATTTTAGCTAAACTATTCCAAAAACTCCACCCCATCTTTAGAACCAATAAGTAAAAAACTCTTTAGGCTCGGCATTGATTTAACTCTATCTAGTTTAGTGAAACTTTAAAAAGTAGTAATTTTTCCCTTTTTAAAGCTTACGAAAAATTATAAATTATCGATACGCCTTAAGTGCTTCATTTATCTGAATGTAGGACTCTAAAGGAGTGGTTTCAAAATAAAATATATCATGTTTTTTAGCAAATTTTTGGGTTATCTCTTTTACTTTTAATAGATTAAAGCGTGGGGCTTTTGGAAAAAGATGATGCTCAATTTGTGTGTTGAGTCCACCATAAAACCAATGGGTAAACCAGCCACCAGAGAGAGAACGGCTTCCTCTCATTTGTAGTTCCATCCACGAAAAATCTTTTGCTTGTTCTTCATCAAATACTTCACAACCTAAGTGATTGGTAATGAAGCCAAATGCCAACCAAACTGAAGCCAACATATTGTGGACTAAATAGACTGTTAAAGCATCGCTAAAAGGGAGTAAGTAAAACATAGTTCCCCAAATAATTGGCCAATGTAAAAGCATAAGTGCCAACTCACCCCAAAGTTTACGCTTGATGACAAAATTATACGATTGAATGACAAAAGCATAATTCATAAAAAACATAGCACCCCAAAAAATCAAGTGCTTATATTTTGCTAAGATGGGATTATTTCCTCTATGCTCATCATTGGTAAAAGCACCGTCCATTGCTCTAATGTCTTCATCTTTTTGCACAATGTTACAGTAGGTATGATGATTGATATTATGCTTATAATCCCACCATGAAGAGGAGTTACTTAAGATAATCGCCGAAAAAGGGTAAGAGAGTTTAAATGAGAGTTTTTTATTTTTAAAGTATTGTAGGTGCAAAATATCATGCGAAACAAATACAGCACGTGTGGCAATCACCGTCATAGCAAATGCCAACAAAAATGGATTCCAAAGGGTAAGGGTTGAGTAAACGACAATCAATGCCACAACAATACCAACCATTTCAACAATACCTCTTACAGGTACTCTTTCTAAAAGACCTGCTTGCCTTACTTCTTCTTTAAGTTCCTCAAAATTATCAGGATAATTACTTGTAACCATTGTTCTTCCTCTTTTTAGTTCAATATAAATTATAACTATTATACTTTATATTTATGAAAAAGCTGTTAATAGTTTATTAATACGCTTGAGCAATCTAACCAGAGCTACACAAAGATACGCTATAATTGTTATAATAAAACTTTAAGTAAATAGGAATAGTAATGATAGCTACAAAAAAAGAATTAAGCAGTGAACAACACACTCTCTACTCAGAAGTAATTGCTGAACGAAAAAAACTCATAGACAAAGAGAAAAAACTTTTTGAAGTGACTCCAAAACATACCCGTTATCGTATCTATATTGGACGTTTTTTTGAGCTTAAAAAAGGTCTTCATTCAGTATTTAACGAATTAAAATCAGCTAAAGAAAATGATGTTTTAGAGTTTATGATAGATTCTGGTGGTGGTTTTGTCAATGAAGGAATGCAGTTTTACAACATTATGCAAGAGAAGTTTTATGGACGTACAGTTGCCTATCTTGATAACAAAGGATACAGTATGGGTGCGATGCTCTTTTCTATGGCTGATAAACGCGTTATTTACCCTTATTCTGACTTTATGTATCATAACTATGCAGGTGGAGCTGTTGGAAAAGGTGGAGAGATAAAAGCACGACTAGAGCATACTTCAAAAAAACTAGAAGCCTTTTTTCATGACATCATTGTGAAGCAAGGCTTTTTAAGTGAAGATGAGTATGCACAGATGTTAGTGGGTCAAGACTATTGGATGGGTGCAAAAGAGCTTTGTAAACGTGGTATTGCAACGCATGTGATTGTTGAAGGTAAAGAAGTAACAGCAAAAGAGTATTTAAAAGAATTAAAAAAGAAGAAAAAGAAAAATAAATGATATGGCGGACAGTGAGAGATTCGAACTCTCGGTACCCTTACGAGTACGCATCCTTAGCAGGGATGTGGTTTCAGCCAGCTCACCCAACTGTCCGTGTGTTTGTGGATTGAGATTATAGGGGAAAAACCCTTAAAGAAATATAAAACTAATGCTTTTTAGAGCAAAAACATTTTTTTATAAATTTCTTGGATATTTCCACGTTCTTTATAGTCAATTAATTCTCCAAACTCTACTTCTATCTCTTGTTCTAAATTTTTATTTTTTAATGCTTTTTCTAAAACTTTATCGGTATGTGTTCTTATGTAAACGGGTAAAATAGGAAGTTTATTTTTAAGTGCAATAATTCTAAACCCCTCTTTAAATTCTATGAGTGATTTTTCTGTTTTATTACGCGTTCCCTCAGGAAAAATGAAAACAGAAGCACCCTCTTTAACTGCCTTTTTACTCTCGGCAAAAAAACCCGACATTTGGCTTTTTTCTCTGTCTAATAGAATAGAACCTGCATTACGCACAAAAAGACCAAAAAATGGCGAGTTATAAAGCTCTTTTTTAGCGACCCACAGCCCAAAAAGCTTAGTGTCTTTTAATGCTACTTCTAAAACAGGTGGGTCAATAATCCCACGATGATTACAGATAATTAAGTATTGACCCTCTTTAGGAATTTTTTCTTGATTTATAACTTTTACCCTTGTTTTCAAGGCATCTAACTGTCGTTGAGAATAGCGTAAACGCAATGCTTTCTTTTCTAAAAAATCAGAAACGAACTTAAGCCTTAAGCCAAAGGAGTTGGTTAGATAGAGTGCATAAATAGCTTGTTTTATAGCATTAAAAGACATAGCCTAAATCCTCTAATCCACCACGTGATTTTGACCAACCTTTTTTTACAGCTACGTGTAAGTCTAGGTAAATTCTTTTTCTTGAAAAGAGTTCTAGTTGCTGTCGTGCTAGTTTACCCACACGCTTAATGCCCTCACCTCTGTTTCCTACAATAATCCCTTTTTGGGTCTCTTTTTCTACAATAATCGTGGCATATACTCTGTCAATGCCCTCTTCTTCATCGATTTTTTCAATGGTTACATCAGACTCATAAGGGATTTCATCGGAGAGATTTTCAAAAATTGATTCACGAATGAGTTCTTTGTAAATATCACGAATAAACTCTGTGGTCGTAATATCCGTGTCATAGAGTGCAGGTGAAGCAGGAAGATGTTTTACCACTTCATCTAGCAATGGTTTTTTACCCACTTTTTTGTTTACAGAAAAAGGAATAATGGCTTCAAATCTATCTTGATATTTTTGATACTCGCCTAATTTTTCTAAAATTTTACCTTGTGGTACGTGATCCATTTTCGTAAGCAGTACAATATGTTTGGCTTTAGCACTCTCTTTTAAGGCTAAGAACTTTTCATACTCATCTAGCTTATCGGTAATGGGGGCTAAAAAGAGAATTAAATCAGCATCACCCATGGCTTTGAGTGCTTCTTCAAGCATAAACTCATTGATAAGACGCTCTTTTTTATGAATCCCTGGGGTATCGACAAAAACAAGTTGGTCATCACCGTGCATCACAATGATATTCATACGTTTTCGTGTCGCTTGGGCTTTCTTTGAGACCATTGCGAGTTTTTCACCCACTAAAAAGTTTAGAAGGGTACTTTTCCCAGAGTTTGGTCGTCCAACTACGGCAATAAAGCCTGATTTTGTTTCACTACTCATTGTTATCCTAAATCTGCCCCAAAAGAGCAGTTTTCTATTTTTTGCACACGTCCTGCGTGTCGTCCACCTTCAAACTCGGTACCACAAAAAGCATCTAACATGCTCTCTACCACACCTTTACCCACCACACGTTCTCCAAAACACAAGATATTGGCATCATTATGTGCTCTGGTTGCTTGGGCTGTAAAGGCATCGTGACAAAGAGCAGCTCTAATGCCTGCTACTTTATTAGCTGCCATGGAAATACCAATGCCTGTGCCACAGATTAAAATGCCATGACTTCCTTTATCAGCAAGAACAGCCTCGGCACATTTTTTAGCAAAATCAGGGTAATCAACCCTATCGGCTGAATCAGGTCCTAAATCAATAATCTCATGTCCTAGTTCTTCAACATAAGCTTTGGTAAACTCTTTTAGGGCATATCCTGCATGGTCGGTTGCGATGTAATATCTCATCTTACTCTCTTCTTGTTTTAATATCTTGGTTCTTTAAGTTGTAAATCATCAATAAATGTTCCTAGTCTATCCCAACGAACAGTTTTCGTTTCAGTATCCCAAGAGAAGTAGATAAACCAAGGTTTTCCAATGACCAATTTATAGGGTACTGAACCCCAAAAACGGCTATCGGCTGAGTTATCTCTATTGTCCCCCATCATATAATATTGGTCTTTTTCAACTTTTTTATAAAAGGCATTCATAGGCTCACCAAATTTACTCTCATAACGTGTTCCACCTAACTCTTTAACATAGATGGCTGACATATCATTAGGTCGGGTTAGTAAATTCTCAAAAGCACTATTCCCTTCTGGCTTGTATTGAATACCTCTATATTTATCCATATAAGGGTTTTCTACCCAGAGTTTCCCTCTAAATTCTTTAATTTTTTCAACTTTATACTTCGCTTTAATATAGGCATCACCTTCAGCAAAGTGAATGTAGAGATGTTTGTCTTGATAGACTATCTCATCGCCACCTTTTGCCACACAACGTTTGACAAAGTGTGTCTTTTTATCTCCAGGATAAAGAAAAATAACAATATCTTCACGTTGAGGCTTATCACCTTCTATGAGGTGTCCATTGCCATTGAAATCTGGCACTAAGGGTATTTGTACCCAAGGAAGCATGGGAATTGGTGTTCCATAAGAGAACTTTTTAGCAAATAAAAAGTCGCCAATTTGCAAGGTTCTTTTCATAGAACCAGAAGGAATGACAAAAGACTGCACCACAAAGAAAATAAGAAAAAAAACAATAATAAATGTCCCTGTCCATGAGCTTGAAAACCGATATAACTTTTTTAAAAATTCCATTAACTATCCTCTTCTTCTTTGTCATTAGCAAATGCTTTGGCAGAAACGAGTGTATTTTGAAGTAACATCGCAATGGTCATAGGTCCAACCCCACCAGGCACTGGCGTAATGTAAGAACATTTCGGTGATACTGCTTCAAAATCTACATCACCCACTAAGCGACCATCATCTAAACGATTAATCCCAATGTCTATGACAATTGCTCCCTCTTTTATCATGTTTTCTTTAATAAGATTGGGAACACCAACACCCACAATAACAATGTCAGCATTAAGGGTATGTTGTTTTAAATCTTTGGTATGAATATGGGTAACGGTGACCGTTGCATTTTTATTTAACAGGAGTGATGCCATGGGTTTACCCACAATATTAGAAGCCCCAACCACCACCACATCTTTTCCCTCAAGTTCTATGTTATACTCTTCAAACATCTTCATAACACCCAAAGGGGTACAGGCAACAAAACTCTCTAAGTTTGAGACCATACGTCCTACATTGTAGGCATGAAAACCATCTACATCTTTTTTAGGCTCAATTACCTCTAAAATTTTATTGGTATCAATATGTGCAGGAAGTGGTAACTGCACCAAAATACCATGAATATGAGGATTATTATTCATCATCGTAATGATTTCTATAATTTCATCTTGGGTAATGGTATCGGGCATTTTATGGGCAATGGAGTAAAAGCCCACTTTTTTACACGCTTTTTCTTTCATGCTTACATAGGCATGACTTGCAGGGTCATCACCCACAATTACAACAGCTAAACCAGGAACCATTCCCTGCTCTGTTTTTAAAACTTCTACTTCAGACTTAACAGTCTCTTGCACTTTTTGAGATAAGGATTTTCCATCGATAAGTTGCATTTTTTCACTTTGAACTAATTTTTCGGTATTATATCAAAAAATCTATTGAACAGAGGTAATCCCCATTTTGAAACAACTAATATTTTTAACGTTCTTGGTACTTAATCTAAATGCTTTAGATAATAAAGATGAAAATTTAACCGTTTCTACCCAAGAGAGTTTTCTCTCTTCGGTGGAGTATGGAAGAATGCTCTATAAACAACCACGGGGTATCTCCTGTTCTCAATGTCATGGTAAAACAGGCAAAGGGGGACAAAAAATTGCCAAATATTATGACAAACATAAAAATCCAAAACTCTTAAAAGGCGTTGATATTACAACTTATTCATTAGAAGATTTAAGCCTAAGTTTAAGCAATAGATATAAAGAGAACAACAAAACCAAATATCATAAAATTATGCCTATGTATTATTTAACCAAAAAAGAGATTCAAGCTATTTTTGACTATTTACAATATTCAAATAAACAAAATTCAAATAAATAAAAAAAGTAATTTTATCTATCTTGCTTGTAGAGAAACTCAATACTTGAAGTATTGGGTGGCTGAATAATAATATCTGTCTCAAAACTCTTTGAGTGTTCTACTTGTACTTTTACCCCATCTTTGCCATCTTTGTGTAGATAAAGTACTGAAACATTTTTTGAAACTCGCTTGCCAATTTCAATGGAAAGTTCATCTTGTGCATCTTGACCTAAGAGCAGATGGTCAATGTTTATGCCTAAACTTTTAATCAACCCTTTGGCAAAAAGACCACCTAGAAGCGTATAGGCTTCAGCACCCTTACCAGAACTTGAACCCGTACCATCAAACAAAATTAGTGAGAGTATCTCTTGTTGGCTTAAATAGGGTTCAGAATTAAAGTTAATAATAGGAGCATCGGTCGTACCTGAAATAAAAATATGCACATTGTAGGCATCTTTTTCATAATTTGCTTTTATGTCCAAAAGAGGTTTTTTTACATCACCTGTAAAGTAGAGATGACTCTCATCTAAGATAATTTTTTTATCTTCTAAAAGATAATAGCCTTTTGTAATGGTGCTTGTTCCTGTTATCATCATCTTTTGATTATAATTTTTTAAAATAGAGAGATTATTCATAAACTCTATACTTATGTTTTCTGCAATATATTTTAATGGCTTACGACTTTTAATCTGTACATAAAGTTTTAATTTATTAAACATAGACTCTTTTTCTCGAAGCATATCTTTGACAATAATAATATCACTATCTTCAACAATATTTGAATTGCTCATTTCGTAAGTAATGGTATCACCCAATATCTCGATGTTGCCTTCAATGTTAAATTTATCTTTATCTATTTTTACTTGTAGGGCTAAATTTAAGAGCAAAGCAAAGTCTTTAGTGCTTAAAGCATACTCTGTTGCATTAACCAAGAGCGTACCTTTTAAATTGTCTAAGTTAAATGTTCCTGTAATATCTATGTTTTCATTGACCCCAAGTTTATCGATAGTTAAGAGATTATCCCTAAGCGTTAAATGAGATAAGTCATGACTATAAAATGCGTTTAAATAACCGTTATCATCTAATTTAAATTGATAATCTTGAATTTCTATATTGACTATATTGAGCTGATTATCAATTTTAAAGGTGGTATCAATATCATAAATATTAGTGACAGATAAATCTACCCCTCCCTCTGATAGATATTGTAATTTTGGACTTTGTAGATGTATCCATAGGCTACCATCATCGTGGAGTTGGAGTTGAACATTCACTTGACCTTGAATATTGGGAACTTTTATAGCATAAAACATTTTTATTTTTTCTAAAAAATCTTGAATATTAGCAATGTCAGTTTGAAAAACTAAATTATTTTGAGCATCTCGATTAAGCGTAAACTGTTCATTATCAATAGAGATACTTCCTTCTTCAAGCATTTTATTTAGACTGTTATAGCTCATAAAAAGTTTAACTTGCTCATTCTTAGCAGAAAGAAGATAACGATGCCTGTCAAGGGTAAGCGTTCCTTGCAAGTTTTTAATGGTATCAAAATTTACTTTAGGCATCATCATTTTTAAAACACTCTCATCTAGTAAAGTCGTTAAAAAATGAATAGCATAAGGCTCTTCAAGATTCATATTAGCTTCTATATTTACAATATTTGAGCTTACATTTAGTGCAATATTTGATTGTGTTATATCATCAAAATCAAAAGAACTTTGACTGGTAAAACCTACTTCTTCATCTGCAAGTTCTAAAGGTAAGGCTTCTACAAACTGATTTAACTGAATATTTTTAAACTTACTTTTAAGTGATACATCTGCACGTTTATACTCAGGCATTTGTAACTCACCACTTAAAAGGTCAGAGTCAAACTGCATATTAAAATTATCTGCCGTAGCTTTATAAGTTCCTTGTAAACTAGGGGCTAAATAATTTGAAACAAATGCAGGCATGCCTTTTATCTTCTCAACATTAAGCTCTCCCTCATAACTAAATGAGCCTTTTTTATCAATGCGAACCCTATTGGTCAAACTAAAATTATCAGCATAGCTCATACTACCACTCACATTACTCTCTACGTTTACGATGCCATCAGCATACACATAAGAGAGGTGGTGTTTAGCATTACTAATATCAAGGTTAAAATTACTTTGAATATTTAAGAGATTTGTTAATTGATGCTCAATATCTACTTCAACTAATTGATGATTAAGATGCAAACTACTTTTTAATGTTTTTAAGGCTTTAAAATTTAGTGGCAAATGATATTTGTCAAAAAGTTTTTTATCTAAAGTAATATCTCCTTTAGCATAAATATTAGAATCTTTAATATAAGCTCTATAATCTACTTTTCCAAAATTTGTTTGACCATTTAACTTGACTTTTTTAACATCATAGCTAAAGTTTTTGGAGGGTGAAATTACGCCATTGTAAAGGTTCAGCGTAGCATTTTTAATTTTAAAACTCCCATACTCAACAGGCTTTAATGTTCCTAAGATATGTTTGATTTTTATATCTTTTAAAAAGCCTATCGCTGGTCTATTCTTTGTATGCTTTTGTTTCCTCTTTTTGCTTAAACTATTTTTTCTTAATTGATGGCTTAATTTTGTAATGGATTTTATAGAGATGTTTTTTAATTTTAGCTCCTTAACCAACAACTGATTCTCTTTAATCTTCCCCTTAAGCTTCACATTAGCAATATCAGAATTAAATTTTAAAGCAATCAAACCTGTATTAAGCTCTAAATCTTTAGAAAGTTTTATGACACCTGTATCTAATTTAAAAGAAGAGAATTTCACCCCCTCATAAACATAAGGCTTAATATCAAAATGAGATTTTTTTAATATTACCTCTAAGTTTAAATTCATAGAATTTTCTGAATTGTCTGATTTGAAATCTTTAGCCATTGACATAACATTTTTAAGTTCAATGCCTTGCACATCTATCTGGGTAATGGTCACTTTTTTAGAGAGTACCGTTAAAGGATTCCAATGAATTAAAGCAGAGGAAAAAAGAGGTTTATGCTTATAGCGAAGCGATGTCACTTTTAATCCGTTAAAGAGATTTCCTTCTACTTTTTCATAGCTTAACGATGATTTTTCTAAACTACTTTGAGCAATGTACTTAATGGTTCGTGAATCCGTCACCATAAAAATAAGCAGTACTATCAACAGTAAAATCACTTCAATAATGGCTAAAAGCCAATAAATTAAGCGTATCAAAATGATTGACCAACTTGAAAGTGAATGGCTTTTTCATCAAAATTATGAATATTTGTTCCAAAATCAATTTTAAAAGGACCAATAGGGGTTAAATAACGTAAACCAATCCCTGCTGAAGTAATAACTCTGTTTGAAAATTCCCAAATACCTTGATTGTCTGAAATCATTGTATTATCACTAAACAAAGCACCTCTTAAATTTTTATAAAGAGGAAAATTTGTTTCTACACTTAGATTGGCTAAGGTAAATCCTCCTAGTTTACTATCTATTTTTGAAGATTTTGTAATCCCAATCTGTTCATAACCATAAGCTCTATTTGAAAAAGCACCTCCTGCAAAAAACTTTTTTGACTCAGGCAAACTGTTAGCATATACTTTAATTGAGCCTATTCGTCCAACAGCTGAAAGCGTAATGTCAGATATAGGGGTATAAATTAAACGCAACTCCTCTTGATATTTTAGATAAGAGGTATTATTTTTTGAGTAAGTAAGCCCATACTCCATCTCATGCGAAAAGTAGATTCCATTTTTAGGATTTAGTTTAGAGTCCCTTCCATCATATACCAAACGCATAAAAGGATAAATGAGTAAATTACGTTTATTAGCACTGTTTAAATATAGCGTGTCAATTTCTTCAAAACCAAGCCCTAAACTATTGTACCATTGAGAACTTGAATGCGAAAAGTAAAGTTTGTCATAAATAATACGTTCATCAAAGGAGTGAATATTTTTCTCTTCTGCATACCCTAAGACATTTTGTAAGTCCAGATGATAATCATCAATATCATAAACATAAGGAATAAAAAGTTTGGTCTCTGCTACCTTTTGAATGCTAGAGTAGAGTCCATTAAATAAGACCTTTTTTGCATTACCATTAAAATTTTTATATTCAGCATAAAGCTTTGCTTGTAACTTTAAATCGGTTGCATACCCCAACCCCATACGGGTATGTAGGTTTTTATGTACCTCTTTATATTTAATATTAACAGGTTTTTGGTTGTAAAACTTTCGACTATAATCTAAACTTAATTGGTCGAAACTCTCCAAAGCATAGAGAGATTCATAAGATTCTTGAATTTTACTAATATCAAAAACATCGCCCTCTTCAAAATGTAAACGTGAGCGAATAATATCATTGTCCATCGTCGAGGAATTTGTCTCAATTATCACCTTACCAAAATGACAAAGTTTTCTTTTTTGTAAATCTATCTTAATAGTCGCAGAATAGTCTTCAAGGGTTAAATAGGCTTTGGTATTTAACTTCGCACTACAATACCCTTGCGTTAGTAGTTTTTTCTTAATGGCTTGTTTCATTTCAGTAAATGCTTTAGCTCTAAAACGATTTCCCTCAACAAGCGTCACTTCATTAGTAATATCTAAATCACTCTTTAAGAGAATTTTGCTAATGATAATAGGTCTATTTTCTTGAATGCTTACTTTAATACCACTAGGGCTTAAACGACTCGAAATATTACTCTCATAAAACCCTTCATTTTTATAAAAAAGTTCTAATGTCTCATCTAATTTTCGTTGTAGTTTAATGTTAATTTTAGCCTTATTCTCTTTCCAAAAAAGAAGAGCAGGAGGTCGCTTAGCCCCAATCATCTCTTCTAATTCATCGCTTGAGATAATCTGATTTCCCTCAAAAGTTATGGGGGTTAAAACAGAGTCAAGACGCTTAGAGAACAAACAACTTGTTAAAAGTAAAAATAGTAAAAAGTATCTATTTTTGTTTAAATTCATATTCAATTTTTTCTAAAATTTCTAACGAATTTGACCATTCCCATAAATTTTAAATTTATAGGTTGTCAATTCATTGACCCCCATAGGTCCTCTTGCGTGAAGTTTATTGGTTGAAATGCCAACCTCTGCACCAAATCCAAAAACACCACCATCAGTAAAACGGGTACTTGCATTTACATACACACACGCAGCATCAATCGCATTCATAAACTTTTCAGCTGCCCCATAATTTTCAGTAATAATGGCTTCAGAATGACCAGAACCATACTTTGTAATATGTGCCATCGCCTCTTCAATACCTGAAACAATTTTAATATTTAACTCATTGGCTAAGTACTCTGTGTTAAAATCTTCATTTGAAGCCAAATCTACAAAAATATACTCTCTGGTTTTCGCACACCCTTTTAACTTTGTTCCTCTATCTACAAAAGATTTATAGAGTCCAGGAAGTAAAATTTTAGCAATAGACTCATCAAGAATTAAAGTCTCCATAGCATTACAAACACCTGGTCGTTGGCATTTAGCATTAAGTGCAATGCTTATTGCTTTAGCTTGACTTGCATCTCTATGAATGTAAGTATGACACAGCCCTTTGTCATGTTTAACCACAGGAACAGAGGAGTTTTTAGAGATAAATTTAATGAGTGCTTCACCCCCACGAGGTACAATTAAATCAACATAAGCATCTTCTTTAATAAGCTTAGCAACCCCTTCACGAGAAGCATCAGGAAGTAAAGAAATTATCTCTTTAGGCAAATCATTTTTAAGCAATACCTCTTGCAAAACTTTTGCAATAACTTGATTAGAGTGTTCTGCCTCTTTTCCACCTTTTAAAATGGCAACGTTTCCACTTTTGAAACACAGAGCTGCTACATCAGAAGTAACATTTGGGCGAGATTCATAAATTACACCAACCACACCAATAGGTACCGATACTTTTTCAATGCGTAAATTATCATCATTGACCCACCCATCAAGTACTCTTCCTACGGGGTCTTTTAGGACGGCTATTTCTCTTAAAGAGTTTGCCATAGCAAGAATGCGTTTGTCATCAAGTAACAATCTATCAAGTAAAGCCGTATCTAGCTTTAACTTTTTCCCTGCGTCCATATCTTTTTGATTTTCAGTAACAATGAGCTTACTGTTTGCCACTAACGCATCTGCCATCTCATTTAATATGCTATTTTTCGTTTTTCCGTCCATCGTGGCAATGGTTTGTCTGCAAGCTTTTGCTTTTTGTAGAAATGTTTTCATAATTTATTATTCCATTTTTTTTAATTTTATTATATCTTCTTTGCTCTTTTATTGAGATAAACATAAAGCATACTCAACAAAACAATAATCAACAATGTTACCAAAACAATCTGATGAAGATATTCATCATTCTCTCCTACAAAATAACCAAAAAGTGCTAAAACAGTTGCCCATATCCCTGCACCTAAAGTTGTAGAAAGCATAAACTTACCTAAATGCATAGATGAAAGTCCAGCAGGGAGTGAAACCAACTGACGTACACCTGGTATTAGCCTTGCTACAAAAGTGGAAAATGAACCATGTTTGACAAAAAAATTCTCCATCTTCTCTAATTTTTCACTTGTAAAGAAAAAATATTTTCCAAATTTTAAAACACCCACACGCCCATATTTACGTGCTAAAAAGTAGTTAAACAAAGCACCCAATAAAGACCCAGCTGTTCCCACTAAAATGGCTAAAGTTAAATTCATCTCATCTTGAGATGCCAATATTCCAGCAGGAATCATAGCGACTTCCGAGGGAAAAGGGAAAAAAGTACTCTCTAAAAACATCATAATAAAGATACCTAAATATCCAAATTCACGTGCTATATTTACTACAAAATCTACTATTTCATGCATTGCTCTTCTCTTATGTTAATTTTTTCAATTATAGCCAAATATGCTATAATTTCGAAAACAAATTGATTTTTGAGGTAGAGTACATCTCCTTATAAAATAGGGGAACACTTTGTCCAAATATCACCATATTCCTCTTAAAAAGGAGATAAGCGATTTTTATAAATAGAGGAACTTTTATGGTGTCTTGATATTTTACGATTTAAGGTGGGGAGGGATATAATGTCTTCTAATATATAGTTGTACTCATAAGGAACATTAATTGGCACAAGTTAAAATATACGGATTAAGAAGTAATCTTAGCAAAACTAAGAATAAACTATCAGATGTTATTCATCAATGCATTGTTAAATCTTTAGCATTTCCTAAAGACAAAAAATATCATAGATTTATTGTCTTTGATAAAGATGAAATGATCTTTCCAAATGATAAGAGTGAGCAATACACTATCATCGAAATTATGATGATGGAAGGTCGAGAAGTTGAAACAAAAAAAGATTTAATAAAATCATTGTTTGAAGAAATTTATCGAGAATTAAATATTGAAAATAACGATTTAGAAATTTGTATTATTGAAAGTCCTGCTTCAAATTGGGGATTTAGAGGTATGACAGGTGATGAAATAAAACTGAATTATAAAGTAAAAGTATAACAAAACCTTGGAGAGAAATAGTTTACCCGTTATATTAAATCAAATACACGAAGGATTTCCTCGTTTGTATAATCAAAAACCACTCAAGTAAAGCAGATATAATAAAAAAATAAATTATGATAATTTAATTGGAGATTAAAATGAAAAAGTTAAATGAACTAACACTAAAACAGAGAGAAGAACTTTTTAGGCAACTTCGTATTTCAATCACTCATCACTCAAATGCGATGGAAGGGACAACTCTTTCTTTTGGTGAAACAAAAGAGTTACTTGAACATGGGAATACTGCTGGAGATAAACCATTACATGAACAACTTGTTATCTTAGGATTTGCAAAAGCTTATGATGTAATAGTTCGTGAAGCTACAAACAGAGAAAATATTATTGACAGTAGTTTTATAAAAGATATTCATGCAATTATGTTTGAAGATGCTCTAAAAATAGCACCTCAACTTGTATCTAAACCTATTGGAGCATATAGATTAGATGAGCGATATATAAAAGGTGTAGATATTAAACTATCGCTTCCTAATAAAATTTCAAATGATATTAAAAATTTACTTTATAGATTTAACAGTAACGATATGAGTTTAGAAGATATTGCAGAATTTCATATTTTATTTGAAAGAGTACATCCATTTGCCGATGGCAATGGAAGAGTTGGAAGATTAATAATGGCTTTTCAAGCCATTCAGAATAATATCGTTCCACCACTTATTGAAAATGAGCATAGAATTGAGTATTTAACCGCTATTAATGACAAAGATGAACTTTTAAAGTTTATTGATGAGAGTATTCAAAACAGTATGGATTTACTAGACTAAAAAGTACAACAAAACCTTGGAACTAATAAATTTTCTAATGAGAATTTAAACTGAAAATTAATCACAGCTATTTTTAAAATATTATCAATCATTCAAAAATCTATTGATAATTAATAAATATAGCTATGCTATAATTCCACCCATAAAACCTCTTCAAATGGAAAACCATGATACAACTAACAAACCTCTCAAAAAGCTTTGGGGAACAGACCCTTTTTAAAAACCTAAACTTTCAGATGAACAGCAATCAAAAAGTAGGACTCATAGGGCGTAATGGTTCAGGAAAATCAACACTATTTAAAATTATCTTAGGTGAAGAGCATCACGATGAGGGAGAGGTACTCATTCCTAAAAACTACCAAATAGGCACACTCAAACAACATTTAATTTTTACAGAAAAAACCGTGCGTGAAGAGTGTTCTTTAATCTTAAGTGAAGAGGAGCAGTACAACTTTTACAAAATAGAAAAAATCCTTTTTGGATTGGGTTTCTCTGCTGAAGATTTAGAAAAAGACCCCATGAGCTTTTCAGGTGGCTATCAAATTCGTATTAACCTAGCCAAACTTTTGGCGACTGAACCCAACATGTTACTCCTTGATGAACCAACCAACTACCTAGACCTCCTCTCTTTGCGTTGGCTCAAAGAGTTCATTCGTACTTTTGATGGTGAAGTAATACTCATTACCCATGACCGTGATTTTATGGACGCAGTAACGACCCATACGATGGGAATTCAACGTAAATCTTTACACATTGTCAAAGGTAATAGCAAAAAGTATGAAGAGACCTTAGCACTTAGTGATGAAACCTATGAAAAAACCCGTCAAAACCAAGAGAAAAAACGTAAAGAGCTAGAGGAGTTTGTGGCTAAAAATAAAGCTCGTGCTTCCACAGCTGCCTTAGCACAGTCTAAGCAAAAAATGCTTGACAAGATGGACGAAATGGAGAGTTTGCAAAGTGAGCAGAACCTAAACTTTAACTTCAACTACAAAGAGACTCCTGCTAAAATTAATCTCCGTGCTGAAAACTTAGGTTTTGGATACAAAGCCGATGAAAAGCTTTTTAGCGATGTTAGTTTTGCTTTAGAAAATGGAAAGACTTTGGCGATTATTGGGAAAAATGGTAAAGGTAAATCGACACTCTTAAACTACATCGCAGGAGAACTTGAAATGCAAGAGGGAAAACTTAACTTTCACCCCTCAACGTCTATGGCACACTTTGGACAGACCAACATAGAACGGCTCAATACCCAAGCGACCATTATTGAAGAGATTGCTTCTGTGAGTTTAAAAATTGGCATTGCTGAAACTAGAAGCATCTGTGGAACAATGATGTTTTCAGGTGACTTAGCCGACAAAAAAATCTCCGTGCTTTCGGGGGGAGAGCGTAGCCGTGTAATGTTAGGAAAAATCATCGGTACAGAAGCCAATCTTCTTCTACTTGATGAGCCTACTAACCACCTAGATATGTACTCTATTGATTCCCTGTGTAGTGCCATTGAGCAGTTTAAAGGTTCAACTATTATGGTTACCCACTCTGAAATGCTCTTACGCCGTTTGGCTGATGCTCTCATTATTTTTCACAAGGGAGGGGCTGAGTATTTTGAGGGTTCTTATGATGACTTTTTAGAAAAAATTGGTTGGGAAGAAGATGAAGCAGTGAAAAGTGAATCGAAACCCAAAAGACCAAAAATTGACAACAAAGAGCGTAAACGACTGAAAAAAGAACTCACCCTCGCACGAAGCAAGGAGAATGCTCCTCATAAAAAAGAGTTAGAATTTTGTGAAAATAAGATTATGGAACTTGAAGAAGAGTTAGAAACCCAAAACCAAAAACTTGTTGAAGCATCAACTTCTGGCGATAATGCCTTAATGATAGAAGCTTCACAAAATGTCGGAAAACTTCAAAATGAGATAGAGTTACTTTTTGAACGGCTTGAAATTGCCAGTGATGCCTTAGATGAGATTGAACAACGATTTGCTTCTCAATTAGAAAGCATATAACCCTTACGCTCCTCTCTTAACTCATGGTAGCGAGGAATGGTTTCTAACAATTCCTTGTATTTAAAAAGACAACTTTCAAGATAGATGCTTCTTAATTTAAACTCTTTAAGATAAACATTTGCTTCATCTATTTTAAGGTAAAGCTCTTTTAAATATTTTTCACAATCTAGTGTCATCTTTTCATCGTCTAGTTGATGCAATTTTCGACCAAAAGCAGTACTTAATCTTGTTAAGTTTTCTATTGACGATACAATATTTTTTTCATGAAAATGAATTCGATGCTGTTGTTCATAAATTTCACTCATCTCCTCTTTTAATTGAATACCAAGAAAAATAATCTCTGTTCTTCGTTTACTATTTTTATCTCCTATTCCAAAGTTCTTGTACAAAATTTGGCTTAAAAAACTCTCTTCACTCTTCATTTTTAACAAAGAATACTCTATTGAATCCATAAGTACACTATTTAAAACGTAATCTTTGTTTAATTCTTTACCTGCATTGCTTAAACTATTAATAGCTACTTTATCTATGATTTCATAAAAAATATTACTGGAGCTGTTTAAAATTTTATCTATATTAAGTTGGAATGACATATTAAACTCCTTATTTAATAAATTTAAAAAGTAACACCTTAAGCAAAAAATTCCGACTAAAGTGAAAGTGTAGTAATCTTCCAATTAGAATGATGAAAAAAACTACATACAATAATAACGAAACTAGCTACAATTTCATCTAAAAAGATGAAGCCTTTAAAGTTCATGTTATCTGTCATATCTGAAATATTAGCGAAGAAAGGCTGATGTTCTTCAAAACCAAGCAATTTTAATGTAAAATACGAAAAATTTATAGGAGCGTGCTATCTTAGTTCATATCTGCTGTGCCGTTGACAGTCACTATTTTTTACAAAAGCTACAAATTGAGTATCCTGAGGAGAAATTGGTAGGGTATTTTTATGACCCAAACATTCACCCTTATTCAGAGTATCAACTCCGTCTGCTTGATGTCAAACGCTCTTGTAAAATGTTAGGCATAGAATTACTTGAAGGTGACTATGATGTTGAAAATTGGATTAATCTTGTACGTGGATTTGAAGATGAACCAGAAAAAGGTGAACGCTGTGCCATCTGTTTTGACAGACGTTTTGAAGTAACGGCACAACAAGCATCTAAAATGGGCGAAAAAACCTTTACCTCTACGCTTTTGACTTCTCCTAAAAAGTCCTTAAAACAACTCCAATATGCTGGTGATGCTTTGGCTAAAAAATTTGGCATAGAGTTTGTTGCTCCTGACTACCGAAAAGCTTCAGGGACACAAGAGCAAAATATTATGGCGAAAGAGGAGGCACTCTATCGTCAAGACTATTGTGGTTGTCTTTTTGCCCTTAACATTCAACGAGACCAACAAAAGAAACTTGCTGATGAACTTTTTTCGCCTATTTCACAACAGATTCAACCTGAATCCATTGAAGCACGTATTAAGCTTTACCAAAAACGTTGGGAACTTGAAGAAGCAGACAAGTCCTATAAGATTGTCAAAGAGCGTTTTTTAAACTGGCGACAGATGTATGGAGAGTTACGCATTAAAAAGAAAACTGTTCCTGCTCATTTTTTGCCATTATCTACCATACGAAATGAATACAGTCGTGGTAAGATTGATTTACAAATAGGTGACTTACATTATATGAACCGAGATGAGATTAAATTTATTACATTAACTACCTATAATAGCTTGTCAAATAAAAACTATGAAAACATTACTGAACTCATCTACCATTCACCAGCATTTGAAGAGGAGCTTAAAGTTAGAAATCAATTAATAAACAATCCTTATGATTTATCTTCTATCTTAGTGGTAGAGGAGATACCTACGCAAAAGCTTGAAATAATCTATAAAAGCCATATATATGAAGATGTTAAAGAAGTTCTGTTAGAAATTTCTTAGATATTTTAGTTATATTTAGATAAAATCTTTAAAATTAATACCTAAAGGCTAAATCGATGTTATATGATGTCGTTGAAATTCAAAAAATCCTACCTCATAGATACCCATTCTTATTGGTTGATCGTGTTACTTCACTTGAAAAAGGGGTAAACATAGAAGCCTACAAAAATGTCTCTATCTCTGAGCCAATATTTCAAGGACACTTTCCTGACCACCCTATCTACCCAGGGGTGATGATTATTGAGGGTATGGCACAAGCTGGTGGCGTACTTGCTTTTCAAAGTTCAAATGATGAAGACCAAGAAGCGATGAACAACAAAGTTGTTTATTTTATGAGTATTGACAAAGCAAAATTTCGTTCTCCTGTTACCCCAGGAGACAGACTTGTTTACAAACTTAGTGTTATTAAACAAAGAGGAGCAATTTGGCAACTTGATGCAAAAGCTTATGTTGATGACAAACTGGTGGCTGAAGCTGAACTCAAAGCCATGATTGTTGATAAATAAAGGCTAATATTGTCAAATATACATTCAACTGCCATCATTGAAGAAGGTGCTAAAATTGCAGACAATGTTACCATTGGGGCATTTGTAAGCATCTCTTCTCAAACGACTATTGGTAAAAATAGTATTATTGATGCACACGCAGTTATTACTGGTAAAACAACCATTGGTGAGGGAAATCATATCTTTTCTCATGCCGTAGTTGGTTCAATTCCTCAAGATTTAAAATTTGATGGAGAAGAGGTTGAACTTATTATTGGAAACAATAATAAAATTCGTGAGTTTACACTACTAAATCCTGGTACTAAAGGGGGAGGAAGTGTTACACGAATTGGAAACAACAACCTACTTATGGGCTATGTCCATTTAGGGCATGATGTCATTCTTGGTGACAACTGCATCTTAGCCAATGGAGCAACCCTAGCAGGACATGTTGAGCTAGGAAACCATGTTGTTATTGGAGGACTTACCCCTATACATCAGTTTGTACATATTGGTGACTATGCCATGATTGGTGGGGCATCAGCCTTAAGTCAAGATATTCCTCCCTACTGTTTGGCAGAGGGGAACAGAGCCACACTTAGAGGGCTTAATTTAACTGGTTTACGAAGAGCCATAAGCAGAGATGAAATTAATGCATTAAAAATAGCGTATCGAGAACTTTTTGAAAGTGGTGAAGCACTTCAAGAAACGGTTAAAAGATTAGAAACAACAAGTTCTTCAGAACATGTAAAAAATTTAATAGAGTTTATCACACAATCAAAACGTGGTATTCCATATATAAGGAAATAGAAAATGGCAAAAAAAGAGTGTAACTTTTGTGGTACAAAAGAGAGAGAAGAGAATCCCTTTATAGCAGGGAACGAAGCTTACGTCTGTTCAAACTGTGTGACTTCTGCACATAAAATTCTTTTTGGAGAGGAAGAGAAGCCTACGGAAGTAACTGCACCACAAACATTATTGATACCAAAAGAGATTAATAATATGTTAAATGAGTATGTTATCGGTCAAAAGTCTGCTAAGAAAACTTTGGCTGTTGCTGTCTATAATCACTATAAACGAATCTTTAAAAATCAACAAAACAATGACACGCAAATAGAAAAATCAAATATTTTACTCATTGGTCCTACTGGTTCAGGTAAAACACTCTTAGCACAAACCATTGCTAAATTTTTAGATGTTCCCATTGCCATTTCAGATGCAACGAATTTAACTGAAGCAGGTTATGTCGGTGAAGATGTTGAAAATATTTTAACTAAGTTACTGCAAGCTGCTGGAGATGATGTTCAAAAAGCTGAACGTGGTATTATTTTCATTGATGAAATGGATAAAATTGCCCGTATGGGTGAAAATCGTTCCATTACCCGTGATGTTTCAGGAGAAGGTGTGCAACAAGCACTTTTAAAAATTATTGAGGGTTCAGTGGTAAACATTCCACCAAAAGGTGGACGAAAACATCCAAATCAAGATTTTTTACAAATTGACACTAAAAATATTTTATTTATTTGTGGTGGGGCATTTGATGGTGTTGAAGAGATTATTCAAAGAAGACTCGGTGCAAACCAACTTGGATTTGGACAAAAAAAACGTTCAAGCAAAGAGAATGAAGATGTAATGCATCTAATTGAATCAGATGATTTAGTTCAATTTGGAATTATTCCAGAGCTTATTGGACGACTTCATGTGACGGCTACCTTAGAGCCAATAACTTTAGAAATTATGATAAAAATACTTACTGAACCAAAAAACTCAGTTGTTAAACAATATCAAAAATTGTTTGAAATAGACAATGTTATGTTATCTTTTGAGGAATCAGCACTAAAATCAATAGCAAATAAAGCAATTAAGCGAAAAACTGGAGCAAGAGGCTTACGTTCAATTATGGAAGAAGCATTATTAGATATAATGTATGAACTTCCAGAGTTAGAAGGCTATGAGGTAGTTATAACTGAAGAAGTAATTAATAAAGGTATGAAACCCCTTTACATAAAAAATTCAAAAACAGCATAAAACAAAGGTTAAGGGTAGAAAATGTTAAAAAGAGTATTAGGAATTTTTTCAAACGATTTAGCAATAGACTTAGGAACGGCCAATACATTAGTATTAATAAAAGGCAAAGGTATATGTATTAACGAACCATCAGTTGTCGCCATACAATACGATAAAAGAGGTAGAGAACATATTTTAGCTGTCGGTCAAGAAGCCAAAGATATGGTAGGTAAAACACCTGGAAATATCAAAGCCATTCGTCCTATGAGAGATGGTGTCATTGCTGACTTTAATGTTACAGAGATGATGATTCGATATTTTATTGAAAAAGTACACAATAGAAAAGGACTTTTTTCTCCTAGAATTATTATTTGTGTTCCTTTTGGTCTAACCCAAGTAGAACGTAAAGCCGTTAAAGAGTCTGCTATGAGTGCAGGAGCGAGAGAAGTACATCTTATTGAAGAGCCTATGGCAGCAGCCATTGGTGCAGGAATTCCTGTTAAAGACCCCAATGGAAACTTAGTTGTTGATATTGGAGGAGGAACTACGGAGATTGGTGTTATTTCACTCGGTGGTTTGGTTATTTCAAAATCCATAAGAACAGCAGGTGATAAATTAGACAAATCTATTATTGATTATATGAAAAAGAATTTTAATCTTCTTATTGGAGATAGAGTAGCTGAAGAGATAAAAATTAATGTTGGAACAGCCATTCAATTAGAAGAAGAACTTGTAATGCAAGTCAAAGGTAGAGACCAAGTCGCAGGTCTTCTTACCTCCATTGAAATCACATCTGAGCATATGAGAGATGCCATGAAAGAGCCAATTAAAGAGATTGTTGAAGCATTAAAACTTGTATTAGAACAAACCCCTCCTGATTTGGCTGGAGATATTGTTGAAAATGGTATTGTCCTTACAGGTGGAGGAGCTTTAATTAGAGGTCTTGACCAACATCTCTCCAATATTATTAAACTTCCTGTATATGTGGCAGAGGACCCGCTTTTAGCTGTTGCAAAAGGTACAGGAAAAGCATTAGAAGAAATAGACGTTTTACAACAATCAGCTTATGAAGATTAATCGACTACTTATATTTTTAGCACTTATCGTTATAATGGTTTTTCTCTTAAAAAAAGAGAAAAACTTTCAAGAAGGTTTCCTCTCTTTAACATTGCCTATCAAAACAACTTATTTGAAATTTTCTAATTCTCTTAATGATAAAAAAGAGCAATATTTAACGCAAGTAGAAACAATTAAAAAAGTTAAAGAAGAGAATCTTCTACTCCGTAAATACCTCTATCAACAAAAAATAAATCTCATAACTTTTAAACAACTTGACCAATACAATGAAAACAAGTTTAATAACTTTGATAACATTTTACAAGTACAAACCATTTCGTATAAAAAGCTAAATGACTTTTCTCAAATCTATTTAACAAAAGCTGAAGCACTCAATAAAGATAAAATCTATGGACTTATTCAAAAAAATGTTGTGGCAGGTATTGCAATAAAGAAAGACAATATGCTCAAAGGTCTTTTACTCTCTAACCCTACTTGTCAATTTGCAACATTTATTGGAAAGAAAAAAACACCTGGTATTGCTAAAGGTATTAATGATGAGAGTATTGAAGTAAACTTCATTCCCAAATGGTCAAAAATCAAAGTAGGTGACAAAGTTATGACTTCAGGCTTAGATAATATTTTCCTACCTGAAATTCCCGTAGGTGTTGTCACCAATATTTTAACCAGAAGTACCTACAAAACAGCCATTGTTAAAACATATGCTGATACACTTCACCCCAATTTCTTTTATCTTGTCAAAGAAGTTTTACAAGAAGTAGAAGATATTAATATTTCAAAAATGAAATTGGAGCATAACGCTACAAAGGAAAAAGATGAATAATCAACAACATTCAGCTACACCATGCTTGATTAACTATTTAATATTAGCTCTCTTTGGCACACTTTTTTTTATTGGCATAATATTAGGATACCTTAATATTATTCCCTTAAAAGTTAATCTACACTCTGTTATTATTATTGGATTTATCTATTTTATTTACCTGTTTTTTATTCGACACAATGCAAACTATGTGGTTTGTAAAATGCGTAAAGAGCAAGTAAACCTACAAAAAGAACTACAAAAAAGTATTAAAGAGAACTCCTTAAATATTTTTAATGAAACCAAATCAACCATAAACATTGAAGAGTTTATGGGCAACTACTACAAAGAGTTTAGAAATGATAACTATGCGTCAATCGCCTCTTCACTCTTTCCAATGCTCGGTATTTTAGGAACATTCTCAGCCATTGCACTCTCTATGCCTGACTTCTCTTCTGCCAATACCGATTCTTTAGATAATGAAATTTCGCTCTTACTCTCTGGTATTGGTACAGCTTTTTACGCTTCTATCTATGGTATTTTCCTCTCGATTATTTGGTCATTTTTTGAGAAAAGAGGTCTTTCAAAAGTTGATGAAGATTCTCATCAACTGCATGAAGTCTATGCTTCTTATATTTGGTCGCCTAGTGAGCTTAAACGACATGAGCATATGCAACATCAGATGCGTGATGAAAGATTAGTAAAAGCATTAAAAGAGACCTTTAATCTTGATTTTATTCAGACACTCAATGAAAAACATTTAGAAAATTTTCAAACGATTATTAATGAAACTAATAAAAACTTCACCACAATTACCAATCACTTAAAAATGGTTTCAACCGATTTAAAAGAGACCATTGCAAAGATTGAAGCTTCAAAATCTGCCATAACAGCTCAAACTAAAATAGAAAAGACCCTCTTAGAGTTTAACAGTAAAACGGCTGAATTTAACAATACCGTCACAAAACTTGATGCCACACTTGAAAAGTCATTAAATCTTACTTTTTCTAAAATTGACAATGAAGTTGGTGAAATTGTAATCAAGTTAGCCAACTTTGCACATAGCACTGCTGAACAAAATAAGATTTTACAACGTACCATTACAGAGTATCATAATAGTATTGCTCAGCAGATAGTGAAATAAGTTATGTTTAAAAAAAAATCAACGGCTTCTGAAACCAATTTTTGGATCTCTTATGCCGACCTTATGGCAGGTCTTCTTTTTGTATTTATTTTACTCATTGGTGCTATTGTTATCAAATCAAGCATTGTTAGAAAAGAGTTAAATATACAAAAAGAGATATTAATCAACCAGCAAAATGTCATGGAGGAACAAGAGGGTACTTTAGATGAACAATCAAATCATCTCATTGATTTATCACAAAGTATTGCGAGTAAAAACAACCAAATATTAGAACTTCAAGCATTGGTAAATGCACAAAAAAATCAATTAGCCAGTTATAATGAGCATCTTATTTTATTAGAAAATAGAACAGAAGAACAAAATATGACGCTAAATAAAAATGCTGAAGATTTAAAAGTGTATCAAAACAAGCTACTTATTTTATCTAATCAATTAACACAAAAAGATGAGATGATGAAGTTAAACAATATAAAAATCACCAATTTACTCCAAAGTACCAAAGACAAAGAGAATAAATATAATGATTTACTTGCACAACTACAAGCTAAAAAAGCCAAAATAAAATCACTAACAGGAATTAAACTTCAAGTCATCGCTGAACTAAAATCATCGTTGGGCAACAAAATAAACATAGACAAAAAAAGTGGTTCATTACGATTGGCATCAAATATCTTATTTGACAAAGGTTCAGCCAACTTAAAAGAGGGAGCTAAATCTGAACTCAAAGCAAACTTCATTGAGTACATCTCAGCACTCATAGAAAACAAAAATATCGCATCACATATTGATAAAATCATCATTGAAGGGCATTCAGACAGTGATGGTTCTTATCTTTACAATTTAGAACTTTCTCAAAAACGTGCTTTTGCTGTCATGAATTACCTCTTAACCCTTGACTACATCAAACAACACAATATACAATCTAAACTGGTGGCTTCAGGGCGTTCTTACTTAGATACCATTAAAGTTAATGGAAAAGAGGACAAGGAAGCCAGTCGTAGAATTGAGGTCAAATTTAGATTAAAAAATGAAGATGCTATGTATGAAATAGAGAGAATTTTAGATGCAAATTAAATTTACACCTAAAAAACTTCAAGAGGCAAATAAGTATGTTGATTTATTGACCCCAACGAAAAAAGAGCTTATAAAAACCAAAGAGAAACACTCTTTACTAAAAAAGATAGTGAAACTCTTATTTAAGTAACTCTTGAATATTTTTGATAAATAGTGCAAATCTTTCTAAACGATACGCCCCTACTCTCTGTTTGGTTCCCCACATAGGTTCGGGGAAATAAGAATCTTCTTCAAAGCGTGCCATAATATGCCAATGTACATGTGGCACATAATTTCCAAAAGAGGCAATGTTTATTTTTTGAGGTTTATAAAAACTTAGCATCTCTTTTTCGATAATATCTAACACACGAAATATCTCTAGCTTTAACGCCATTGGTACTTCTGAAAACTCTTTGTAAGCTTCTTGGGTAAAAACTTTCAACCAAGGAATTTCACTCTCTTCTACTTCTACTCTTAATAACTCATTAGTATAAATAATACTCATTTTATAAAACCCCTTTAATTGCATCGTAAGCTGTGTCAATCATTTTGTCTATCTCCTCATAGTTAATAATATAAGGTGGCATAAAATAGACAATATGTCCTAAAGGACGGAGTAAAACACCATTTTCTAAACCATATTGATAAACCTTTAAGCCGATACGTTCTTCAGCTTTGTAACCCTGAAGTTCAACAGCAGCTATCATACCTGTTTGCCGAATTTCTTTGACATTAGAAAGCGTTTTGAATTTTTGAAGTTTTTCTAAAATATAAGCTGATTTTTTTTCATTTTCACCTAATACATCAGATGCTTCGAAGAGTTCTAATGTGGCTAAAGCTGCCGTACATGCCAAAGGATTCCCCGTATAGGAGTGTGAATGTAAAAAAGCTTTATGTTCATTGTAGTCACAATAAAAGGCATTGTAAACTTCTACAGTTGTCATGGTAATTGCTAAAGGCAAGTATCCACCTGTTAAACCTTTAGAGATGGTCATAAAATCTGGTGTAATCTTCGCTTGTTCACAAGCAAACATCGTTCCTGTTCTTCCAAAACCCACCATTATTTCATCCGCAATTAAATGCACGCCATACTTTTCACACAGAGGTTTTGCTAGCGTAAGATACAAAGGGTGATACATATGCATATAGCCTGCACCCTGCACCAATGGCTCGACAATCAGTGCTGAAATCTCTTTGCCTCTTAGTTCTAAGATCTTCTCTAAGCTCTCTATTGCAATCCTAGCAGATTCTTCGCTTTGGTCTTTAGGAACAGGTGTCTGAATGCAAGAGATAAGTAACGGTGCATAGGTCTCTTTATAGAGTTCCACATCTCCTACACTCAAAGCTCCTATGGTTTCACCATGATAAGAATTTGTCAAGGAGAGAAAAAGTGGGCGATTTTCACCCCTATTTCGATGATAATGGAAACTCATCTTTAACGCCACTTCTACGGCACTTGAACCATTATCTGCAAAAAAAACTTTATCTAAACCTTTGGGAGTTAAATTGACAAGTTTGTCAGCTAAGTTTACAGCTGGTTTATGTGTAAAGCCAGCTAACAAAACATGCTCTAAAGTGTCAAGCTGTTCTTTAATTTTTGAAGAGATATGTTCATTGACATGACCAAAAATATTAACCCACCAAGAGCTTATGGCATCAATATAAGACTTATCATCAAAATCATACAAATAAATCCCTTTTCCTCTCTGAATAGGAATTAAAGGTAGTGTTTCATGATCTTTCATTTGGGTACAAGGGTGCCAAATATTTTTTAAATCCTCTGTTACAATTTGCGTATTATTATTCATCATCATTTTCCTAGAAGTTTATAATCAGAATATACCCTCTATAATGTAATTATTTCATTAATAATTAATAACAACTAGACTAAAATTATGTAAATTTTAAATTAAGGTCAAAATATGATAAGTTGGATGCAAAACAACAACAAATTTACGGTAATCGTAATGTGGATTGCCGCACTATCCTTTATATTAGCAGGTGCAATTGGTGGGTCTATGGGTATTCGTAGTAATACCCTAGGAAAAGTTGGAGAGATTGAACTAAAAAAAGATAAATTTCAAATGGAATATTCTAATCGATTTAGCCAATACAACCAAATGATGCAAGGTAAGTTTGATGAGAAAAAAGCCAAACAAATGGGCTTAAAAAACCAAGTTATTCAAAATATGGTAGCACAAGCGAGAATTCTTAACTTAGCCCATGACTTTGGTATCGTTGTGAGTAAAGAGGAGGCAGGTCAAAAATTGGCAAGTTACTCTGCCTTTCAAACCAATGGTAAATTTGACCGTAAACTATATGATACTTATCTAAAAAATACGGGATTAACGCATGAGACTTTTGAAAATAACTTAAAAGATCAACTTACCATAGAAAAAACATTTAAACTACTTAATACAAAAGGTTTAGAAAATGAGTATAAAGCTTTTCAAATTGCATTTGAAGTTGCTGATAAGTTAAAATATACGGTACTTACACCAGATGATGTAAGCATTGAAACCAATGATGAAAAATTAAAAGCATTTTGGGAACCCAAAAAAGATACTTTTAAAACCAAAAAGCAATATACATTTGATGTACAATGGACAGAGACTAACAATACTCAAGTTACCGATAAAGAGGTCAAAGAGTATTTTGAGAAAAATCGCTTTAACTATACCACTAAAGATGGGAAAATGGCAAACTTTGAAGATGTAAAAGAGTGGGTAAAAGAAGCCACACAAATTGCTAAAACTAAAAAAGAGGCTTTAAGACGTTATGTTCAATTTAAAAAAGGGGAACTCAAAGCTGATGAGACATTAACCTTAAATATCTATGACCCTAAACTTTCACCAGAACTTTGGACAGAGATCATCACGAAAGAGAAAAATGCATTCTTAAAACCAAAAGTTGCACAAACACGTTATGCTTCAGTAAAAATTACTAACATTATCGAGCCTACTACTAAGAGCTTTACAGAAGTGAAAAAAGAACTTACTCCTATTTATGAAGCAGAGCGTAAAAAAGAAGCTCTTTCAAAACTTGCTGAAGAGAAATTGACACAAATTGACACATTAGATATGAATGTGTCAAGCTTTATCACACTAGACAACGCCGATAAACAAAAATTAGGTATAAATCAACAAGAAAGAGCAAATTTCATCTCAAAACTCTTTACATCATCACAAGAAAAGGGTATTATTCCTATAGGAAGTAAAGTAATTGTTTATAAAATCATGGAACAAAAATTAATTTCTCTTGAAAATAATGAGACTAATATTATGCAACAGAATGTTGATAGTGTTAAAGAACAGAGTTTTCAAGCCAACTTAATGAAAGTTTTAGAAAAGAAATATCCAAGCCGACTTTACTAATTTTACTAAGGATTAAATCGTGGATAAACCAATTTTAGCAATAGATATAGGATCAACTAAAATATGTGCAATTATTGGTGAAATCATTAATGGTAAAGTAGAAGTTGCAGGACATGGAATTAGTAAGTCCCAAGGAATTAAAAAAGGAGCTATTTCAAATATTGAATTGGCTTCTAAATCTATTAAAGATGCAGTTGATGATGCAAAACGTGTTGCAGGAATTAATCCTACAACTGCCACTATCTCTATCTCTGGAGCTTATGTTAAAAGTTTGAACTCTTCAGGGGTTGTCAATATTCCCAACCATGAAATATCGATTAATGAGATAAACCGTGTAATGCAAACGGCTCTTTATAATGCCAACATTCCCACTGAATTTGAAATTCTACATGTCTTACCTTACAAGTTCAAAATTGATGAACAAGATTTCATTGAAGACCCAAATGGCATGAATGCTACTAGAATGGAAGTCGATACCCATATTATTATTACTAATAAGTCCAACTTAGGCAATTTAAAAAAAGCTGTTAATGCTGCGGGCATTGGCATTTCTAAAGTTGTATTGTCTGGTTATGCTTCTTCATTGGCTGTTATCTCGCAGAACGATAAAGAACGAGGTATTGCTGTTATTGACCTTGGAGGACAAACTTCAAATTTAATTATCCATATAGGTAATTCAATTCAATACAACAATTTTTTACCTGTTGGTTCAAATCATATTACCAATGATTTATCTATTGCGCTACATACACCGTTAGATATTGCCGAAGAGTTAAAAATAGCAAAAGGGAGTTTACTCCAAGGTGAGGCAGGCGATGTTAAACTTCAAATCATAGGTGATGAGAAAAAGTTAAACACCGTTCCATTAGAGATGGTTCAAAATATTATCTATAGTCGTATGGAAGAGACGCTTCTTATTTTATCTGATTTACTAGATAAAAGTTCATTTAAAGAACAATTAGGTGCAGGAATTACCTTAACGGGTGGAATGACACTCATTGAGGGGACACGAGAACTTGCACAAGCACTCATGCCCAATATACCCATCAAAATAGGAAAACCTACGAATATTTCGAATATTTCAGATGATTTAAACTCAGCAGAATTTTCAACAGTTATAGGTTTACTTCAATATGAATCAGGGAAACATACCGAGTATGAATTAGATGGTAGTAAAACAATGCTTCATTCTAAAGAGTATAAGCACAAAGAGTCATTACAAGATATTAGAGATTTTCAAAATCCTGAAATGAAGAGTAAACCAAAAATTTCAGTCTCAACACCTTCTTTTAATGATGAGAAAAAAAGTGAAAATGATTTATTTAAAGACTTAACGCAAGAGAGTAAAAAAAACCCTAATAAGCCCCTAGACAATTTTATGAATTGGGCAAAAAAAATCTTTTAAAAAGGAGAAAAAATGGAAGAATTTAACATAACAGAATCTACAGCTGGCATACATGGAGCTAAGATTAAAGCCATCGGTGTAGGTGGTGGTGGTGGAAATATGATTAACCACATGATTAGAGAAGGAATTGAGGGTATTGACCTTATTGTTGCTAACACTGATTCTCAAGCATTAGACGCGTCTATTGCACCTTATAAGATGCAACTTGGTATTAACTCTACTAAGGGTCTTGGTGCAGGTATGAAGCCAGAAGTTGGTGCAGAAGCAGCTAAAGAGAGTTATGATAGCATTAAAACCATGCTTGAAGGTGCCGACTTAGTATTTATCTCTGCTGGTTTAGGTGGTGGTACAGGAACAGGTGCTGCACCTGTTATTGCCCAAGCAGCTAAAGAGGTTAATGCCTTAACAGTTTCTATTGTTACCAGTCCTTTTAAATTTGAAGGTAGAAAAAGACAAAAATTGGCCAAAGCTGGTCTTGAAGAGCTTAAAAAAGAGTCTGACTCTATTATTGTTGTTCCCAATGAGAGACTACTCTCTATTGTCGAAAAGAACCTTGGAATGAGAGACAGCTTTAGACTTGTCGATTCTGTTCTTTCTCAAGCAGTTGGTGGAATTTCAAATGTTATTTTATCTCATGGAGCCAATGACATTAACCTTGACTTCGCCGATGTTAAAACCGTCATGAGCCATAGAGGTTTAGCCCTTATGGGTGTGGGTGAGAGTACAGGTAATTCTGCAGCCTATGATGCTGCTAAAACTGCCATTGAATCTCCACTACTTGACAATTTATCAATTGATGGAGCGATGGGTATTTTGGTACATTTCCATATTCACCCAGATTATCCTTTAGCAGAAATAGCAGAAGCGATGGACATTGTTGAAGAGAATGCTGATGAAGATGCAAATATTATCTTTGGGACAACTACTTCAGAGAATATTCCTCTTGATGAAGTAAAATTAACCATTATTGCGACTGGTTTTGAAGACCCTACTGATATAGTAGAGAGTACTAAACCAGAAGAGACTACGATTAATAATAATCCAACAATATTAAGAAAACCTTCTTCAGGTTCATTAATAGATAGAACACTACAGAAGAAAGTGGTTGGTGGATATAACAGTGAAAATGAAGACTATCTCGACACACCAACTTTTTTACGTAAACAGATGGATTAAAGGGTAAAAATGGCAAAAGTTTCTCTTCTCCTTTTTCTACTTTTGTCACCCTATCTACTTTTAGCTGATGGACATATTTTTGTCTATCATCGCTTTGATGATACACGCTACCCTACTACCAATATTTCAACTAAAGAGCTTCGAAAAGAGTTCAATTATCTTAAAAATAATGGCTATAAAGTTGTACCCCTAATTGAGATTATTAAGAAAGTTAATAATAATGAAGAAGTGCCTTCTAATTGGGTTGCCTTTAGCATTGATGATGGCTTTAAAAGTTTTTATACCCATGGATTAAAAGTTTTTAAAGAGTATCACTATCCATTTACCCTATTTATTGCGGTAAAATATACTGAAAAAAACTATAAAGATTATGTCTCATGGAAGCAATTAAAAGAGATTAGTAAATATGGTCAAGTTGAATTTCATAGCTATGGACATGGTCACTTTGGTCAAATGAATAATGAAGAGATTAAAGCTGACATGGACAAAGGCTTAGCCCTTATGAAGCAACACCTTAACTATGTTCCAAACCTTTTTGTTTATCCTTATGGTGAATATGATGAGAGGGTAGCTAAAGTCCTTAAACCTTATGGATTCAAAGCTGTTTTCAACCAAAACATTGGTGCAGTAAATGGTATCTGTTCTGACCTCAATGAGATTGACCGTTCAGCAGTTGTTGGTTCAAATGCACATGATTTTAAACTTTATCTTAAATTTCAAGAGCTATGTGGGGTTACCTTTACACAACCTACTGTTTATCCTAAAAATAAAATTGTTAAAACAGTAGAAGTGACACTGGAAGACAAAACTATTAAATCTGCTGACATTTTCATCTCCAACAATGGCTGGACAAAAGTTAAAGTACATAATGGAAAAATTTTATGGCACGCCAATAAAAAAGTTAAACTAAACCGTATTAAAATTGGTGTAAAAGTTAAAAGTAAAATTAAATTAATGGTTTTGTCTCATTAATTTCTGGAGTATAGAAAATGCAAGATGTAGTAGCGTGGCTAAAAGAAAATGGCAATTTAAAAGTCATAGATGAACCTTTAGATGTAGAACTTGAAATCCCTCATATTGCTTATGTTGAAGTAAAGAAAGAGGACTCTCGCCCTATTCTCTTCACTCAACCCATTAATAAAGCAAAAAATATCAACTATGATATGCCTGTTCTTATGAATATTTTTGCGAATAAAGCACTCACTGAAAAAATATTTGACAAACATCCCGACAAAGTAGCCCAAGGTATTGACAAACTTTTAAAACTTAAACCACCTGCTGGTTTTCTTGATAAATTAAAAATGTTACCTGAACTTTTTGCACTTAAAAATGTTTTTCCTAAACGTGCTAACATAAGAGGTGCGTGTCAAGAGATTATTATTCCTAAAGACGAAATAGACTTAAACAAACTCCCTATTTTAAAAACGTGGGAAGAAGATGGTGGAGCATTCATTACTATGGGTCAAGTCTATACCCAAAGCCTAGATGGGCAGATGCAAAACTTAGGAATGTACCGTCTTCAACAATATGACAAAAATCACTTAGGAATGCACTGGCAAATACATAAAGATGCTTCTCACTTCTTTGACCAATACCAAAAAGCAGGAAAAAAAATGCCTGTTACTGTTGCCATTGGAGGTGACCCTCTCTACATTTGGTGTGGTCAAGCGCCCATGCCTCATGGAATGTTTGAGATGCTTCTTTACGGTTTTGTACGAGGTAAAAATGCCCAACTGGTTAAATCAATGACCAATGATATTTACATTCCAAGAGATGTCGATATTGTCATAGAAGGTTTTGTGGACCCCGAAAAAATGGAAATAGAAGGACCATTTGGTGACCATACTGGCTACTATACGCTAAAAGAGCCTTACCCTGTCATGGAAATAGAAACCATTACCATGAAAGAAAAACCAGTTTTTCAAGCCACCGTAGTTGGAAAACCCCCACTTGAAGACAAATACATGGGTTGGGCAACAGAACGTATTTTCCTTCCAATGCTCAAACCTATGGCTCCTGACCTCATAGACTACTATATGCCTGAAAATGGTGTTTTTCATAACCTAATCCTAGGAAAGATGAAAACCCTCTACAAAGGTCACGCACAGCAATTTATGCACGCTTTTTGGGGTGTGGGTCAAATGTCTTTTGTCAAACATGCTATTTTTGTCAATGAAGATGCCCCAGAACTCTGCGATGATATTGCCATTACCAAGTACATCTTAAACCGACTAGATCCTAAAAAAGTTCTCATTACCCAAGGGATTATTGATGCCCTTGACCACACAGCTGATGAAGCTTTAGTTGGGGGAAAACTAGGCGTTGATGCTACTGATAAAGAGCTCAAAAATGGTATTGAAAATTTCATTGAAGACAAAATTTTACTTGAAAAGATGCAAGAGATAGATGGTAATATATTAGAACTCAAACAGTATTTTACCGACACGAAAAACCCTATTTGTCTAATAATGGTAAATAAAGTACAATCAATGCAAAATGTCATAAGCAAACTCAAAGCACTTCAAAAACATATCAAACTTTTGATTATAGTCGATAAAGCCAACAACCAAATTGACAATCCCTACATGCTACTATGGCGTGTGGTAAACAACATTGACGCACAAAGAGATGTTGTTCTTGAACCGTTCATTGCCGTAGATGGGACAAACAAATCACAACTAGATGGCTTTAACCGAGAATGGCCAAAAGACACTCTATGTAGTAAAGAGGTACTTGACTCACTACAAGAGCGTGGCTTAATAGATATTGATGAAGCGTTTATTAAGAGGTTTGGGCTTTTGGGATTTGAGTAATTTTTTCTTTTTTTCCATAAACATCTCTTAGTAAAAAGAGTAGGATATTTTATCCTTTTCATCTTACTCTTTAATTTAATAAGCTTAAGAACTTGTCTCTATCTTTTCTACTACATTTAGCCCAAAACCTGCTAAACCAATAAATTCTGTCTCTTTGTTAGAGGTGAGTAGTTTAATGTTTTCAATGCCTAAATCTTTTAATATTTGAGCCCCTACACCATACTCTTTGGCTTGTTCTTTAGAAATGGTCATGGTATCTAAAAAGACACAAACTCCTCCATTGAGTTTTAAATAGTCCAAAGAAGAGGTAATGAGTTCAAAACGTTTTTGATTTAAGAGTAAATCAACATCAGTTCCAATATTGTGAAACTTTACATTTTCAGTTTCATGCGTGGTGTAAAACTGTATTACTTTATGCACACGTCCCAAGTGGTCTTTATAAGAAATTTGCGTAACTTTAGTGTCTAAAACTTCAATCTCCTCTTCAGCGATTCGTTTGACTAGCTGTTCATTGGCTAAACGATACTCTACCAAATCTGAAATGTAAACAATGGGCATATTATGCTTTTTAGAAAAAATTTCCAAGTCATCATGCCGTGCCATTGTTCCGTCATCTTTAATAATTTCACAAATCACACCAATGGGTGCTAGACCTGCTAATTTACAAATATCTACCGAACCTTCCGTGTGACCTGTACGCACCAACACACCACCATCTTTAGCAATCAAAGGGAAAATATGCCCAGGTCGTACAAAGTCAGAAGCCTTGGTTAAAGGGTTTGCTAGTTTAGAGATACAATCATCTCGTTCAAGAGCTGAAATACCTGTATCAGCACTGGTTGAATCAATAGAAACGGTAAAAGCTGTTTCATGGTTAGAGATGTTATTGCTCACCATAGGAACAAGTTCTAATTCAAGGGCTAACTCTTTAGGCAAAGGCGTACAAATAAGCCCTCGTGCCTCTTTTGCCATAAAATTTACCATATCTGGTGTTGAGTGAGTCGCAGCATAAACCAAGTCACCCTCATTTTCTCTGTCTTCATCGTCCATCATGATGACCATGCGACCTTTTTTAATCTCTTGTATTGCTATTTCTACTCGTTTTAATGCTTCTTCTGACATACGCTTTATTTCCTTAATTTACTACATAATAATTTATCACGAATTATGCCATAGATATTTTACAAAGAGTTGTCAAAAGA
>JALSQB010000081.1 GCA_026985655.1 Campylobacteraceae bacterium
AAAAGATGGAGCGGGAAACGAGATTCGAACTCGCGACATCCTGCTTGGAAGGCAGGGGCTCTAGCCACTGAGCTATTCCCGCGTCAGTGTATTTGTCTTGGTTGCGGGAGATGGATTTGAACCACCGACCTTCGGGTTATGAGCCCGACGAGCTACCAAACTGCTCTATCCCGCGACACTTAGTTTTTTATTTTAATAAATATTTATATTGGTTGCGGGAGATGGATTTGAACCACCGACCTTCGGGTTATGAGCCCGACGAGCTACCAAACTGCTCTATCCCGCGACATTTAGTTTAATTAAAAACGAAATTTTATAAATATTTACAACATAATTTGTGGATGGGGTAGAGGGATTCGAACCCCCGAATGTCAGTACCAAAAACTGATGCCTTACCGCTTGGCCATACCCCAAAAAATGTTACACTTTGTTTGTGTGGACGGCATTATAGGCTATTTTGAAAGATATGTCAAGGGTTTTTTAATATTTTTTTTAAAAATGATGATTTTTACACTCAAACAATGTCCCTTCACCTTTAGATACTTTTGCAAATACACTTAAAGGGGTATGGGTACGTTCAGCAATCTTTTTAAGTTGGTCATAGTGTTCAGGAGGAAAAGTAATGAGCATCTCATACTCTTCACCAGAACTTCCTACTTCATCACTTATCTCTTCAAACATAAACATGGTGAAATCTAAAGGTTTGAGTAGTTTATTTGTATCACAAAAAAGTCCATCAGAGATGTCCATTCCTGCACTTAAGTACTTTCTGGCTTGCTTGATGAACTCTCGCTTTAATTTTGGCTCATAAAAGCGTGACTTAGGCTTAATACTCTCCCCTCGCATCAACGCTTCTAAATCGCGTTTACTCTCTCCCAATGTTCCTGTGTAAGCAATAAGGTCGCCCAACTTTACGCCACTTCTAAGCAGAGGGCGTTTAGACTCAGAGATGATGGTGATGCTTAGGTGGAGTTTATCGCCAGCAATGGTATCACCACCAATAATCTCACAAGCAAAATCTTTAGCTGTTTTTTCTAAAGCAGCTAGCAGTTCATCTATCTCATCTGTTGTAATATCTTTAGGTAAACAGAGCGTAACAAGTGCATATTTTGGTTCAGCATTCATCGCAATAGCATCAGAGAGGTTTACAAGCATCGCTTTACGCCCTATCTGCCACATGCTCATCCATTCTCTTTTAAAATGCACTCCTTCAAAAAAAGCATCACTACTGTAAAGTTTATCTTCCACTACGGCTGCATCATCGCCAATATATTTGGAGCTTAATTTATTTATTAGGTACGCTTCTTTGTTCATTACTACTCTCTTATGTAAAATTAATTATTATTCTATCTAAAATATTTAGTCATATCCTATTTTAGTAATTTACTATACTTTCAGCCTAAGGATTACAAGATAAAAAGAAGAGATTTTCTAAGCACTTCAGCACTTGGATTGGGTGCATTAACCCTTTAACATCTTCGCCTCATACAAAAACGGTGAAGGTTTAAAATCTAATTTCTTCACTTTATCATGTTTGGCAAAAGACAAATAGAGCTTCTCTTTAGCACGTGTTACTGCCACATAAAAAAGCCGTCGCTCCTCTTCAATGCTTCCTCCTTTACCCATAAGCTTAGTGTTTGGGAAACGTCCGTCCATTAAATCGACCACATAGACTTCAGAAAACTCTAAACCTTTTGAGGCATGAATGCTAAGTAGGTTTACCCCATCACCCTCGCTTAACTCATTACCTCCTAAAACCATAGCATTAACAAAGCGTGAAATCTCTTTGTATTGAGAAGACAAATCTGTAAGCAGTCGTGCTTTTCGTGCAATGCGTTCTTTGGCAATGTCCTTTTTGGTTTGGTCAATCTCTCCTGACTTTAAGCGTCCTCTTTGGGTGGCTAAGAGTTCTACTAAAAAACCATATAAAGGCGACTCTATGAGTTTGACAAGTAGGCTTCTTGGTCGATTGATGTTGCTAATAGACCCCATAAATTCATAGTACATCTTAAAAAATTCTAAACCATCAGGCGTTAGTTTTGGGTACTTTAAAATGGGGTGAGAACGAATTTTTTCGCTCATCTGGATTTTAGAAAATCTGGTGATTGAGCCTATCTCTTCATCATCATCAAAGAGTCCTAGTTGCATGTTTTTGTTGGGGTTGAGTTTAGGTAGCGTGGTAATGCGTGGGTACATAAGCCCAATAAATAAATTTCCCTCACCAAAGTGTCTAAAACATTCAAACATCTCTTTTGCCACAGCTGAACCGATATTTTTTCCATATTCAAAAATATGAATAAACGCCATCATGTCCTTTGGGTTTACAATAAGCGAACAGACATCAAGCAAAAACTTCACCTCTTTGGCTTCAAAAAAACTGTTTCCCCCTTTACGCTTTGAGGCAATGCCCATCTCACGTAATGACGCTTCAACCCCATCACCTGAAGCATTGTTTCTAAAAATAACAGCAATGTCATTCGTAGGAGTGTAAGTTTGTTTAATGCTTTTGGCGATGCCTTGGTATTGGTCAAAGAGTTCATTGTGCATTAGCAATCTTGGGGGTTGGTTTTTCCCTGTTTTGGTCACCACCAATTTTTTAGGATAAATTCGTTCATTTAGCTCAATAACCCTATTTGCCAAAGACAAAATACTCGCTGATGACCTGTAGTTTTTATCGAGCGTAAAGACAGTAGCGTTAGCATAACGTTGTCCAAAAGTAGCAATATTTTGAATATTTGCCCCATTAAAAGCATAGATACTCTGGTCATAATCCCCCACACAAAAGAGCGAATTTGGGGTCATAGCATCAATGAGAGCAGATTGTAAAGTATTGGTGTCTTGGTACTCATCGACCAAAACTTCTACTAAGTCACGTCCATGTTCTGTTAAGTGGGCTTTCATTTTGAGTAGTAAATCATTAAATGAGACAAAGCCATATTGGTCTTTGGTCGCTTCAAAATCATCTATGATGTTCATATAAATGTCAATCAGAGGTTTATGGTCGGGGTATTTGTCTATAAACCACACATCAAAACCATCAAGTGACGCATTTTGATAGAGTGAATACTGTTCATACAAATAAGTAGCCGAAAAAGGCTCTGTGTCTAAGTTTAAACGTTTAAGTTGTCGTTTTTCATAGACAGAGCGAAACAGTGTTTTTAACTCTCCTGGTTGTTTTAACGAAACATTGGCATTGAGTTCTTTGAGCCATCTAAAAGAGACGGCATGAAAGGTTCCTGATTCAATTTTATTAACAATTCTAGCAGGATAATATCGTCCCACACGTGCCAACATCTCCCCAGCTGCTTTATTGGTAAAGGTTAAGAGTAAAATTTTAGAAGGTTCAGTTCCATTCTCTAAAAGGTGCGCAATACGCCCCACAATGGTCGAAGTTTTCCCTGTTCCAGCAGAAGCAATGATGAGGTTGTTTCCCATAGGAGCAGTCGCTGCAGAGAGTTGTTCAGCATTTAGTGTAGTAAGTGGCATAGAGACCTTATGATTGTTTTTTATTGATTATTTTTTAAGTGGTGAATTTTAGCTAAATGTTGGTGAAATCGGGATTACATTTTTCATCACAGCAAACCAATCTCGTGAAAAGTGTTTTTTAATATAGGCTTCAGAGTGAGGCACACCACATTTTGAACAATCTTGATGTACCGTTCCCTCATGCTCAAAGAGTCCACCATCTTTAGAATCGATATTACAAGTAGAAAAATAAGTTTTACCTTTGCTTTCCCACCCTGCATCGTCAAACCTAAAATTTGGACAAGCACAAAAGTAACAGTTGAGCTTCTCTAAATCGTGACATTTTTTATTCTCTTTATATAAAGGACAAAAATCTGCTTCATTTTTAACCATATTCTCAAATCTAAAATACGCAATCAGTTCATCATCAGATAGATGTTTCATCTTCTCTACAATCACTTTATGTTTTTCGCCGTGTTCTTTGTACCACGATATGTATGACATT
>JALSQB010000082.1 GCA_026985655.1 Campylobacteraceae bacterium
GCAATTCCACCCATCATACCAAACTTCTCAGCCAAAGTCTCAAAGTTCTTATATGTATCAAAATATTGGTCTAGTGAACCTGCTTTGATATTATAGTACTTCTCAAAACTATCTCCACAGATAAACCCAGGTGTTCCTACCAAGTTTTTTGCAGATATTAGCGTAGAGGGTTCTCTCCAATAGAGAGGTTTTATATGTGCATGTAAATCACAGATATGTAAAATTGTCGCTTTACCTTTTGGCTCAAATGCCACCACATCTGAAAATGTAAGTTTTTTGAGCTTTGCTTTTACCTCTTTGCTGTCTCCTGCAAATAGTGTACTACTACTTAGACCCAATAGACCTAAAGCTCCTGCCATATTTAAAAAATCTCTTCTGCTAATATCCATAAAATCCCCTTATCGTTTCAAGCCTGGAATGGCAATTGCTTTTTTCTCTTTTTGTGCTAATGTTGAGATGTAAACCTCTAATCCAACCATCTCTTTTGAACCAATTGGTATCACTTTTAGTAACGCATTTTTCATACACCCTTGAAATCTTCTTTGAAGTGTTCGTAGGCTTGATTTTGTCATTCTATAAGCTGGCCATGTAGCACCTGCACCAACTTTTCCTAAATCAGGAAGAGGTTGTGTTCTAAGAATTTGACCAACAATATCAGAAGAGTGACAACTGTTACATGACAATCCTCTCCCTCCTCTAGCTGTCATAAATGTCTTTTTACCTAACTCATAAGAGGCTTTGATATGTTCATCGGCTTTAATGTCAATGGTAAATTTCTCATCATTTGCCAATGATTTTACATACGCCAACATTGAGAACATCTTTCCACTCTTAAGCTTTGTCTTCTTTTTGCCTTGCTCTACTTCCATCGCTTGTAAAACTTGGTCGATACCGACAACATTTCCAAGTTTTTTAATATATCGTGGGAAACCTGCAATATATTTTGGAAGCTCTTTTTCGGTCACACCTAAAAACTTTGCAAGTGCCTCTTCTCCACCAAGTTGCTCATCAAGAATCTCTCCACCCTCTTCAACATAAATATCAGCAGGATTATTTTCTAACATCTCCTTATACATCGCTCTATCGGCATCACTCATTGCAAACTGCTCTCCAGCAGAAGCAACGGTTACCATTAGAGCTAAAGGTAGTAATAATTTTCTCATACTTCTATCCTTTTGGTTTAATTTTTTTGCTTTTAGAGTTTTTCTCTCCTTGATTATCGGTATAATCAACCGTGATTTTACCTTTTCCTGTTACTTTATATTTTACAGAAAAATATGGGTTTGTAGATACTGATTCCCAAACTTTCATTGTGGTAAATGGTTTACCATCAAAAGAGAAAGTTATACTGTCAATATAGTGAGCAGGTTTAATCTTACCTGTCTTTTTGTCTTTTCTCATACCTGTTTCCATTGGGTGGATAACGATAAAGTCAACTTTTACAATATCTCCAACTTTATACTTTTTTGGTTTGATTTTTATCATTGATTTTCTTTTTTCTGCCATTTTCTATCCCTTAATTACTTTTTAATATTGTAGGTTCGATTGTCACGAACATAAAAATTGATATCTACCAAATCTGGCAAGAATCAACCACAACCACCAATTGTTACTTTAACACTCTTAGCAGACTGAATAAATGAACCATCACTAAGCTCTACCAATGCGACAACTTCTTGTGTTTTACTCAATTTTACTCTGGTCGCAAAATAGCCTTCAGCATTGGCAGGTGTTAGCATAATATCAGCACATCGTGCATTGCTATTTCCCTTATTCAATACATGAATAGCTTTTACATAATTTTTCTCTTCCATAGGGTGGTCAACATTTACTTTAACAGGAACAACAGCACCATTTTCTGCAATTTCAGGTACAATTAGCTTAACTTTATCACTATCTTTTACCTCTTTACCCTCAGTAATTACTTTAACTGCATCATCAAATGACATATCATTTGGACCTTTTTTAGAAGCTTTTTTCTCCTCTTTGGCAAATGCACCCATTGGGGTAGCCACTACAGCTACTGCTGAAGCTGTGAACATACTCTGTATAAATTTTCTTCTTTCCATCTCTTCTCCTTATTTTTTTGTTGACATAACATAAGCAGTTAGGTCACAAATTTCTGATTTATTAAATAATTTAGTCGTTAAGTTGATTGTCATGTGTGTTTTTGGATTGTCAATACGTGCATCTGCAATCTTTTGATAGACAAATTGTGCATCTCTAGTTTTAGTATCAACAAATAGTTTTTTGTAGTTTGTTAAGTCTGGCCCAATATTTCCACCACCTTTAGCACCTTCAATGTTATGACATGCTACACAGTTACCAAACTGCTTTGGCTTCTTTTTACCATTTTTTTTGATAAACTTTTTTACACCTTTAGGTGCTTTGCCTTTGGCTTTTTTCCCATTTAAATTATGAAAAAAGAATTTACCTCGTGCAATAGAGTCTAAATCATCTAACTTACAACTCTTTGGTAATTTAAATTTAGTAGGCTCTTTGAGTAAATCTTTCTCTATCATCTTACTTGCATCTGGCATATCGTAAGCTTTTGTCAAATCAATGGCAAAAAGTGAAACAGAAGTAGAGAGAATTACAACTGTAGATAAAGCGAGTAACTTTATACTTTTCTTCATTAAAACTCCTTTTATGTGGTTTTTATAGGAGTACTATAACAAACAAGTGTAAAAGAAGTGTAAATTTTTTTATTATCTTATATAATTTTTAATTATTTTTACTGGAGTTGATTAGAGTTGAAACATCTAGGATTACTAACAAACTCTAGTGAACCTCAACCTCCTCTAACTAATAAATCTATCTCATACTTTTACTAACTTAACTGAAAAAAAATATACTTTTATAAATTCATGAAATAAGTAATGACTCCTACTATGACGGAATTAAAAAGCCTAACAGAGTCTTTGAACGATTTTACAAAGAGGGAGAGAGAGGCTTAGGAATTGGGCTTCATATTATTGAAAAACTTTGTAATGAGTTGGAGATAAAAAAGAGTTTAGAGCTAAAAGAGCGTGTCGTAACGATGACACTCTCTTTTAAAAGTTAAAGCTTATTATGCTTACCTTGTTCTTTGCTCTTTTGATTCTCTAAAATATAAGCTTCAATTTTAGCTTTTTCATTGGAACAAACAGAGTCTGCTAAGATAGATTCAGCTATTGATGAGTTATCTTTGTTAATAATCCCTTGTGCAAAGAAATCACCACTAACTGCATCAGCATGGGCTGAAATCACTTTATAGGCACACAATGTTGTAGCCACTTTACTTACGGTGACTGTTGTTCCTGTTTTCTCTATTTGTGTGGTGTATTGATGATTGATTTTCATATATGCTTCCATTAAAAATAGTTTATCCCATGCTCTTGGATTATCACCATTTTTAAGTTTGTTTACCATAAACTGAATATGGTCTGCCAACTTCGTAGCACCATCTTCTGTGGTTGC
>JALSQB010000083.1 GCA_026985655.1 Campylobacteraceae bacterium
TTTAGGCATTAACGTTATCACTTTTATAAAAATCTTTGATACAATCATTGCAACTTATAATTTTAGGAGACAAACAAATGGGTAAATTTGTAAACGGTGTAGATGAATTTTTTACATTTTGTAATGATAATGAAGTAGAGTTTGTAGATTTTAGATTTACAGATATTAAAGGTGCGTGGCACCATATTTCATACAGAATGAGTGCTGTAACAGCAGGACAACTAGAGGGTGGTCTTCCATTTGATGGTTCTTCAATCGAAAATTGGCAACCAATTAATGAATCAGACATGCTTCTTAAGCCAGATGTAGATTCTGCCTTCCTTGACCCATTTACAGCAGACAGTACTGTTATTGTTATTTGTGATGTTTATGACATTTACAAAAATGAACTTTATGCTAAATGTCCAAGAAGTATTGCTAAAAAAGCACTTCAAGCACTTGATGATGCTGGTGTAGCTGATGCTGCTTATTTTGGTCCTGAAAATGAATTTTTTATCTTTGATGATGTAAAAATTATTGATAACGACAACCACCAATCATTCAAAGTAGAAACAGATGAAGGTCACTGGGCTGACAATGCTGACTATGGCGAAATGGGGAACATGGGTCACCGACCAAGAATTAAAGGTGGATACTTCCCAGTACAACCAACCGATCCTGCTGTTGATTTAAGAGCAGAGATGATGCAAGTACTTGAAGATGTAGGTCTTGAAGTAGTTCTAGGTCACCACGAAGTAGCACAAGGGCAACACGAAATTGGTATTGTTTATTCAGACATCATCACAGCTGCTGATAATGTTCAAAAATATAAATATGTTGTTAAAATGGTAGCACACCTTAATGGTAAAACAGCTACATTTATGCCAAAACCAATCTACAATGACAACGGAAACGGAATGCACGTTCACCAATCATTATGGAAAGATGGTAAAAACTTGTTCTACAAAGAGGGTGAATACGCGAACCTTTCTAAAACAGCACTTGATTACTTAAGTGGTATCTTTAAACACAAAGAAGCAGTAGCATCATTTACCAACCCAAGTACAAACTCATTTAAGAGATTACTTCCAGGATTTGAAGCACCAAGAATTTTGACTTACTCTAGCCAAAACCGTTCAGCTGCATGTAGAATTCCTTATGGTGCAGGTGAAGGAGCAACAAGAATTGAGACACGTTTCCCAGATTCAGTAGCTTGTCCTTACCTTGCATTCTCTGTTCTTATGATTGCAGGTCTTGATGGAATTAAAAATGGTGGTTACGAATTAGTAGGTCCATTTAACGAAGACTTATTTGAGCTTACTCGTGATGAAATTGCTGAAAGAAAAATTCCTGAACTTCCTAATACATTTAGAGATGCATTAGAAGGGCTTGAAAAAGACCACGACTTCTTAGCACCAATTATGAGTCCAGAATATGTAAAAGAGTATGTTGATTATATGTTTGACCGACATGTTATTCCTGTTGAGGGAAGACCAACTGCCTTTGAGTATATCTCTACTTACTCTTGTTAATCTTAAGGGTAGATAGCACTATCTACCCTTACAGTTCTTTAAAGTTTTTTTATGTTAAAATATCAGCATGAAAAATCTTTTCCTCCATTTTTTACTTTTTACCTTTATTCTTTTAGCTTCTACTTCTCTCTTTTATCTTTATGGCAAAAAAATTTGGCAACCTTACTTTGAAAAATATTGTCACCCTCAACAAGTTGTAATCCCCTGCAAAGAGCCAAAACCTTGTGAGCCTTGTCACCTTACCCATGTTGGACCACTTAAACCTATTGTGATTGAAAAAAAATGTCCAGAGTGTCCTGTTTGCCCCAAAGTAGAAAAGCTCACCTCTCAACAAAAACTTCACCGTCATTTAGCCGATGCAAACTTTATTGTTTATCCTAAAAACTTAACCCTCATCGGACTTAAACATGAAAGAGTGTTAGAGGTATGGACCAAAAAAGATAAACACTACATTCATATAGCAAACTACCCTTTCACTGCTTTTTCAGGAACTTTAGGACCAAAGTTTAAAGAGGGAGACAGACAAATACCAGAAGGAATTTATGGCATAAGCCATCTAAATCCAAACAGTAAATTTCACCTCTCCATGCGTGTTACCTACCCCAACGCTTTTGACAAAAAAATGGCAAAAAAAGAGAAACGTACAAATTTAGGGGGTGATATTATGATTCATGGAAACCGTGTCACCATTGGGTGTATTCCCATTGGAGATGACAAAATAGAAGAACTCTACTTCTTAGCTGAAAAAGTAGGCATTAAAAACATTAAAGTCATTTTAGCCCCTGTTGATTTTAGAAAAATGCAAGTCAATATTACAAAACAGAACAAGCACCCTTGGCTAAAAGAGCTTTATACTAAGATTAAAAAAGAGATGCTAAGTTATCAATAAAGCCTCGCCAAATGGCACATCACTCGCTTCGTTCATCACCCATAAAACATCGATAAAAGGTTCATTCTTAGGAAATGTTCCTTTTCCATCGGTAAAATAAATCAAAAACTTAAAATCTTCATTTAAAGCTTCAACATACTCAAACACAGGGGTAAAGTCTGTTCCCCCTCCCCCTTTTAGTGTTGGTTCCAATGGCTCTTGTGGAGTAAGGCGTTGCACATTTTGAATACATGCATCACACTCTATTAACTCAATCACATAGTGCGTAAAGAGTTGCATAATCTCATAAAGTTCAGCTAAAAAGCGTTCTAACAACACATCATCAATCGAGGCAGAGGTATCAATGGCGACAACTATTTTAAGCTCTTCACCATAAATAGAAGGCAAGGCAATGCCACGATAGAGATGTTTTTTTGATGAGGGAAACATACGATAATCACTTTTAGCATGGGCATTAACATAACGGTAAAGTTCCTCTCTCCAAGCAATTTTTGCTTCACCTTTAGAAACCACAAATCGCTCTATGCCTTTGGGTAGGTCGCCATGTTTTTCTAGCTTAATGTTTAACTGTTCGAGTAACAACGCATACTCCTCTTGTGCCAATAACTCTTGGGGTAGCTCCTCTTCGCTCACCTCTTCACGTGTTTGCTCCTCTTGTGGTTCATCATTCTCTTTTAAGTCAAGCTCACCCAACAAAATAACATAAATCTGTTCAGCATAAAGCATCTCAAAACGTGAAGCATAATTTGCCATAGGAGGCAACATAAAGCCGTTTTCAACCAACAAATCATTAATGGCATAATCACTTGCCAAATTCCAAACCGAGCTAACTTTACCTTGCCCTCTCTCTCCATGAAAAAGTGCTTGATGCATCGAGGCATTCGCTAAGACTGTTGAGACCTCTGCAAGGCTCAATACCTCCAAATACTCATCGTTATACTCTAAGACATCACCCAAAGGTCGAAATGAAGCAATATTATCATTAACCCTTAGTTCAAGAGAACTTACCAAACTTCCAAAGTAGGGGTTTTCAAGCATAAGTTTTGCTTTGGCTTG
>JALSQB010000084.1 GCA_026985655.1 Campylobacteraceae bacterium
GTAGAACCAAAAATTTTAGATAAATCAGAAATTGAAAATATCAAAGGTATTTTAGAAGATGATGGTGCTTCTGATGATATGACTTTAGACCAACTTATGCCTGCCATTCCAACGCTTGAAGTGAGTACAGAAAAAGCAGAAAAAGAGAAAGTTAAAACAGAAAAAGTTAAAAAAGAAAAAGTTAAAAAAGAGAAGTCCAAAAAAATAGAGAATGAAGATGAATTTGATGGTGGGTCAAATGTATTGATGGACAGCTTAGCTTCGATGCCTGTAGAGAGTTTAAAAGAACTTCTTTCTGGTACAAAAATTAATATTCAAATAAAATTTCCTAAATCAAAATAATGAAAGGTGCTATCTTAGTTCTCTCAGGTCCCTCTGGGGCAGGGAAAAGTACGATTATAAATCACGCTAGTGACGCTATTGGAGAGTATTATTTCTCTATCTCTACCACTACACGACAGCCACGTGCAGGGGAAAAAGATGGGGTTGATTACTACTTTGTAAGCCATGAAGCTTTTGAAGAGGGCATTAAAGCAGGTGACTTTTTAGAGTATGCAACCGTGCATGGTAACTATTATGGTACTTCTTTAAAACCTGTTAATGAAGCCTTAGAACAAGGGAAATTGGTTATTTTTGACATTGATGTTCAAGGACATCGTTTGGTTCGTGCCAAAATGGGTGACTATGTCACTTCTGCGTTTATTACTCCCCCTACATTAAAAGAACTTGAAAAACGTCTTTATGCTAGAGCCACAGATGATACTTCCATTATTGAGCGTCGTGTTGAGAATGCCAAAGAAGAGATTAAAGCTCTTGGTGAGTTTGATTTTGTCATTATTAACGATAAAATTCCTAAGGCATCTAAAGAGTTTACAACCATTGCCAATGCTGCTAGATTGAAACAAAATGCTGAAGCGATAGAAAAATTCATTAAAATTTGGGATAATTAGTTAAATTTGAGTATAATCTTGTAAATAAATATGATGTAAAAGGATTTACAATATGCCAGGTGGAATTGAATTAGCCGTTATTGTTGGAGTAGTCATACTTCTTTTTGGAGGTAAAAAAATACCAGAGTTAGCCAAAGGGCTTGGTAAAGGTATCAAAGATTTTAAATCAGCAGTAAAAGATGATGAAGCAGTCGTTGAGTCAAAAGAGGCTGTAAAAGAGATCAAAGAAGAAGTTAAAACAGCTACTTCAGATGTTAAAGAGACAGTAACAGAAGCTAAAAAAGCTTAATGAAAAAAGCTTAATATTAAACAGTAGGGTGTCAATTTATTGCACCTTATTTTTTAGACACTCCAAAGAGAAACTTTTTTAAACAACGCAGACGCTGTGCGTTCACTAGCATGAATGGATGCGTTATTCAAAAAAGTTTCTCTTTGAAGTATTCTATTTAGAATACAACGCTACATAAACCTACGGAATAAAAATGAAAATCAAATCAGAACTTAGCAAAATTATAGAAACTGCATTAACAAATGCCAATATTAACGCCGATGAAATCGTCATCTCCGATGCCACAAAACCCGAGTTTGGTGACTACCAATACAATGGGGTTATGAAACTGGCAAAGCAGTTAAAGAAAAACCCTAGAGAAATAGCCTCGATGGTGCTAGAACATATTGATACCACAGGCATGATTGCCAAAGTAGAAGTTGCAGGGCCAGGCTTTATTAATATTTGGCTCAATGATGATTGGTTGGCTACACAGACAACAGCCATTTTGGAAGATAGCAGAGTAGGGGTAGGTAAAGTAGAGAAGCCTCAAAGAGTAGTAGTGGATTATTCAGGTCCAAATATGGCAAAACAGATGCACGTTGGGCATTTACGCTCCTCTATCATTGGTGATACCTTAGCCACGCTTTTAGAGTTTTTAGGTGATGAGGTGATTCGTCAAAATCACATTGGTGATTGGGGTACACAGTTTGGAATGCTCATTGCTCATTTAGAGGAACTCGGAACAGATGGAAATACCCAAGAGCTTAAAGATTTGGAAGTTTTTTACAAAAATGCCAAAGTACGTTTTGATGAATCTGAAGATTTTGCCAACAAAGCACGTGACTATGTGGTTAAAATCCAAAGTGGCGATGAACACTGTCTAAAACTTTGGCAAAGCTTTATTGATGCGTCGTTAGGGCATTGTGAAGAGGTTTATGAACAGCTCAATGTTAATCTTAAAAAAGAAGATGTAAGAGCCGAGAGTTTTTACAATGACCAACTCCCACAAGTGATTGAAACGCTTAAAGAAAAAGGCATCTCTACCAATTCCAATGGGGCAGAGTGTGTCTTTTTAGGGGACGATGAAACACCTATTATTGTCCAAAAAAGTGATGGTGGTTTTCTTTATGCCACTACGGATTTAGCAGCCTTAAACTTTAGAGATAAAGAGCTAAAAGCTGACCGTATCTGTTATGTGGTTGATGCCCGTCAAGCCCAACACTTCAAACAGGTTTTTACCATTGCGAAACAAGCAGGAATGGTAAGAGAAACAGTCGCTTTAGAACACATTGGTTTTGGAACAATGATGGACAAAGGGGGCAAACCTTTTAAAACACGTGATGGGGGAACCGTTAAGCTTGTAGATTTACTTAACGAAGCTGTGGTTCGTGCCAAAGAGACCATTAAAGAGCGTGAAGCCCATTCAGAAGAAGCCTTAGACGCATTGGCAAAATCCATAGGGATTGGGGCTGTAAAATATGCCGATTTAAGCATTAGCCGTGAATCTAATTACATCTTTAACCTAGAGAAGATGATAAGTTTTGAGGGAAATACCTCGCTTTATATGCAGTATGCTTATGCCCGTATTCAATCTATTTTACGTAAACACAATGCAGAAGTTTCTGGTGAGATTATGGTGGGAGATGCCATAGAACACCGTTTAGCTTTAATGCTTTTAAAATTTGAAGATACCTTAAGCAAATCAGCCAAAGAGGCAACACCTCATACCATTACGACTTATCTTTATGATTTGGTCACGGTGTTTATGAAGTTCTATGAGCTAAACCCAATTTTAAGAGATGATGTTGATGAAGCGACCAAGATGAGTCGTCTGCAACTGGCAACTTTAACGGGCAATGTCATTAAAAAAGGTTTAGAGATTTTAGGCATTGACGTGGTCGATAAAATTTAACTTTAGGAGAAGTAGATGAAGTTTTTATTTGTTTTAGCCCCACTAATTGTGGCAGGTTTAAGTTATGTGATGTTTCGAGAAGATGGGAACATTAAAAAGCTCATCATTACTTTTTTGTTACTTTGGGCTGTGGTTGTTTTGGCAATTGTGGGGAATATTATGCGTTCAATTCCTGTGATGTTTTTGACCCATATCGTTGCGATTGTTGTGGGTTATGGAGGGATTATCTATTATGTGCTTAAGCGTAAACTCATTTGGTTGGCACTCTCTGCTCCTGCAATAACCATGAGTGTGTATCTGCTTTTAGTGTGGCTAGGAAACG
>JALSQB010000085.1 GCA_026985655.1 Campylobacteraceae bacterium
GTAGCATTAACTGCCACAGGTGCTGAACACCCTGCCCCAATATCTCCAATGAAGTCACGTTCTACTTGTGAGCATACAAAAGTATCCTCATCATTCAAAACTTCTTGAACAATTTTTCGAATCTCTGCATCTTTCGATTTAATCTGAATTCCTAATGCTCCTTGACCCATAGGAGGAATCATTGTGTCAAGAGGTAATTTCTCAGTAAAAGGTATCTCTTTAAGTAGATTTAATCTATTAAGTCCAATGTACGCCAAAATAATTGCGTCATATTGTCCTTCAGAGAGTTTTCTAAGACGGGTATTTACATTTCCTCTTAAATCTTTAACTTTTAAATCTGGACGAACAGAAAGAAGTTGCATACGTCGTCGAAGAGAAGTTGTACCCACCACTGCACCTTTGGGTAAATCTTGAAATGATTGATAAGTATGTGAGAGAAAAACATCAGATTGGTCTTGACGTTTTGTAATGGCTGATAGCTCTAATCCCTCTGGCATATAAGAAGGAACATCTTTAAGTGAATGTACGGCTATGTCTGCATTTCCTGCTAACATTTCATCTTCTAATTCTTTAGTAAAATGCCCTTTCCCACCAATAAGTGCAAGAGGTTTATCTAAAATTTTATCACCATTAGAGGTTATTTTATTTAATTCAACTTTGATACTTGGGTAAACAGCTTCTATTCTATCACGGACATGATATGCTTGCCAAAGAGCCAAGTCACTGGCTCTGGTTGCGATGATTATTTTATTCAAAAAAACTCTTTATTTTATTTAAAATTCTATCAAAAAGACTCAATTTTGTCTCTTTGCTATTTAACGTTCATTTAGAAATCAACTCTTTGTATTTATTTCTAGTTGCATCCCATTTACCATCAAGATATACAGTTGGTGTTCCTGAAACCATTGATTTTGTTGCCATATCTTTATCAAAAAGAAGTTCTTTGTTTACCTCTTCTGTATTAATCTCTTTTTCTGTAATTTTAAGATTGTACTTTTTATTAATCATTCCTAAAACTTTAGTGGCATTAACCTCTCTTGGATTAACTTCTAACGAGTAAAAGTCCATTACTTTTGCTTTGTTTCCTCTGTTTTGCTCTACCACCATCGCTCTGGTAATAATATCTGATACAGGGTGAATTCTAAGCAATGGGAAGTGATAATAGTAGAGTGCAAAAGTTTTAGGATTGGCTTTAACTGCTTCATAAATCTCAGGTACTTTTTTTCTACAGAATGGACATTGAGGGTCTGTAAATACAACTAATTTATGTTTTGCATCTTTGTTTCCTGCTATTAAATGTTTGTCATTGTAAATATCTGACTTTAATTCAGGTTTTAAGACACTTTTATAATCTTCACCTGTTTCAAGGTTAATAAGTGTTGGAACGGTGTAACCATCTTTTACAAAAAGTGTTTCAGGTACTGTTACTTTATCAAAAACAGTAGGGCTTTTTTTAACATTGGCATGAATATTTAAAAAGAAAACTTCCCAACCTTTAGGCTCGTCTAACATTTTAGTTGAAATAATATCTACCTCTGTGACTTTCACTTGCTTATTTTGAATCATATGATTTTTTACATAATCTTTTACATCACTTGCATCTGTTGAAGCTTGACTACTTAGTGTTGTTATGACTGCTAGGCTCAATAATTTCGACATCAATGACATCATCGTCTCCTTGTTTATCTGTATGTTTATTTAAATTATTTATATTCGTTTTAGATTTAAAACTTAGTATTGTACCACCTAATTGTAAATAAAAAGTATATAAAAGTGCAATTAATCCTAAAATATCAGAAAAAACCCCAGGAATAATCAAAAGTAATGCTCCTAAAAAGTAAGAAGTTGCCGAATCATGAAAAGATTTCATGTTTAACTTACCCTCTTTTAGGCTCTGCATATTTCCTTTAATGGTGGTGTGTGCATTTTGGATTAATCCCATACCAATCATAAATGTTGTAACTATCCAAATGACTGACCATAAGAAACCTATTTGTGAACCAATTTCCAAAGAGAGAAAAAGCTCACAAATAAGAAAAAAAAGTAGATAAATCATAAAGCTAATTTCTCCATAATCACAGCTTCAACATCATTAATGGCAACAATCTCTTTCGATAAATCAGCTCTGTTAATTAATTCCACATTACCCTCTTCTATGTCATTTCCCACCACAATCGCATAATTTATTCCAATCAGTTCAAAATCTTTAACTTTTACCCCAAAGCCTGTCTTTTTGTCTGCTCTGTCATCTAAAAGTACATCAACCCCTTTAGCTTGAAGTGTTTCATAAAGCTTAAGCCCTACTTCCATTTGTGCTTTATTTTTTGCTTTTGCTACAATAATATCTACATTAAAAGGAGCAGACTCTTTTGTCCAAATACAGCCTTTTTCATCATGGTTTTGCTCAATGATACCTGCGAGTAAACGGCTCACCCCTATTCCATAGGTTCCCATAACAAAAGGTTCAAGCTTTTGGTTTTCATTGAGAAACTCTGCTTTCATCGGTGCTGAATAAGTTGTCCCTAACTGAAAGATATGTCCAGCTTCAATGCCTTTGGTTTCACGAAGTTCCCCACCACAAGCACATTTTTTACTGTTTTCATCAATTACTTCTATATTTGCACCAAAATCACATTGGTCACAAACCATAATAGTATCTTCTCCACTGTCTGCTAAGACCATAAATTCTTTAGAACCAGCACCACCAATGGCACCTGAATCGGCTTCTACGACTTTAAATTCTAAACCTAAACGGGTAAATATTTTCTTGTACGTTGCTTCCATTAAGGTAAACTCACGTTCCATATCTTCAACACTTACATGAAAACTGTAAGCATCTTTCATCAGAAATTCACGCCCACGCATCAAACCAAAACGAGGACGTACTTCATCTCTAAATTTCCAGTTGATTTGATAAACATTTAACGGAAGTTGTTTATAAGATTTGACGGTTTGACGAACCAAGTTTACCATCGCTTCTTCATTGGTTGGGCTTAAAGTAAAATCATTTTCATGTCTATCTTTAAAACGTAAAAGCTCTTTCCCAAACTTATCAGCTCTTCCTGTCTCTTCCCAAAGTTTAAGCGAGGTTACCATTGGTAGATGTACTTCATTACACCCTGCTTTGTCCAATTCTTCCTTAACTACTTTACGCACTTTTTCTAAAGTTATTTTTCCCAATGGTAAAAAGTTATATAGACCAGAACCTCCTGTAAACTGAATAAAACCAGCTCTTAAAAGAAGTTTATGGGAGGCTAAAACAGCATCGTTTGGTGTCTCTTTTGTCGTAGGTATTAGCATTCTTGAAAATTTCATTTTTTCTTTTCCTTATTTTTGTTGTTTTGTTTACAGTGACTTGCGTCCATATCTAGTTCAAAGATATTCACAACCGTATCAATTTTATGACTCTCATCCGTTTTAATCGAACTTTCACGTAAATTTTTTGTAGGCGTATGCAAAAATCTATTAAACATCTGTTCTGCCATTTTTTTCATGTTTTGTTCATACTCTTTAGGAACAAAACCTTTTTTTATTGCACGATTTAACTCTTTTTCAATCGCCTCTGTTACTTGTAATCGCATGGTACAAATAACAGGTTCAATAGAAAAAATTTTTAACCATTTATAGTATTCATCTTTATACTCAAGCACTATCTCTTTAGCTCTAATGGCTTGTTCTTGTTTTAACGCATGATTCTCATTGGAAATATTTTTTAAGTCATCAATCCGAAACAACTTCAACTTTTCTAATCCCATATCACCAATGTCTCTTGGAATTGCCATGTCAAACCAAACTCGGTCTAAATTTGAATTTTCAATCATTCGTGGTTCAATAATGGGTTCACTTGAAGAGGTTGCTGAAAAAACTAATCGATAGCGATTGATATATTTTGTTAAATTCTCTACTGAGACTGCTTTAACATTTTCACCTAACTCTTGAGCTATTTTTTCTGTTTTTTCTAAATTTCTTCCTACTAAAAGAACATCACACCCCAAGCGTAAAAGATTTTTCACCGCAATAATCCCCATCTCTCCTGCCCCAATAACAACCCCACACATACCCGTAATATTGTCACCATATATTTTTTGGGCTTGTGCTACGGCTACAGAGGCTATGGAGATTGGATTTTTAGAGATTTTTGTTACATTTCTTACTTCGGCGGCACACTTAAGTGCATAGGAGAGTACACTGTTTAATTTTTCTCCAGCTGTTTTATTTTCAAAAGAAAACCTAAAAGCATCTTTAACTTGTCCTGTTATTTGTGACTCACCAATGACTAAAGAGTCCAAAGAAGAGACTACTGAAAAAATATGCACAATTGCCTCTTCATCATCATAACGTCGTCCAGAAGATTTAAGTTTATAGAAATCTATGTTTGATTTCTTAGCTAATATTCCTAAAGTAGTATGGTAAGAAGAAAAATTATCAGATGTAGCAACGACTATTTCTACTCTATTACAAGTCGAAACAACATACGCTTCATGTATAAATTTAAACTCAACCAATTCATTTAAAAACGCTTGCTTCTCTTGATTGTTTCCAAATGCCATACTCTCACGTAATGCTTGTTCACAATTATGATGGTTAAAAGATAAGACCTGATAATACATTAAAACTTTCTTTCAATCATGGCTTTTGCAATATTAGTTAAGTCATGCTCACCTAAAGATTCCATTAGTGCTATGGCTTCTTCTATTAGAAGTGTCGCCTCAGCATAAGACTTCTCTATCGTTTTATGTTTTTTCATGGCAGACTTAATCCAATTTGCTTCATCATCACTCAACTGTTTTTTATGCAAAGAACGTAAAAAGGTTCTATCTTCCTCTTCTAAAACTTCATATAAATAAATATAAGGTAAGGTAACCTTTCCTTCTACAAAATCATGCAGTGCAGGTTTACCTAATGTTTTACTATCTTCTGTAATATCCAAAATATCATCAATCATTTGAAAAGCAATCCCAAGATTACGTCCATATTGACGATAAGCTTGACGATTTTTCCCTGCTAAAATAGCTCCTGCTTCAGCTGATGCTTCCATAAGCGAGGCTGTTTTTTGATAAAGCATCTTTAAATACGCATCACGATTGGTATGAAAATGCTCGGAAAGTCTTACATCGGCTAACTCTCCTAAACTCAATGCCACAACAGCATTTGAGATTACTTTAGCCACTTCAGGTGAAATACTATTTAATTCAAAAAAAGCTTTAGAGTATAAAATATCTCCCAACATGATGGCTGTTTTATTACCTTTATCAGCATTAACAGAAGTTTGACCACGTCTGGTATAGGCATCATCAATAACATCATCATGGAGCAAAGAAGCAGCATGTATCATCTCAACCGTTGCAGCTGTCTTCACAACCTTTAAAGCAGAACCTGCAATTTTTAAAATAAGTTTTGTTCGTAATCTTTTACCATGTGGTAAATTTCGATAAAGCCCAAAGACATAAGGGTCATTAAGCTCCCCTAAGTACTGTTCTATCTTTCTCTCAACGGCATCTATCACCATTCATCCTTAAAATATTTCTCTATTTATTATTAAAAAAGATTATACCTTATAGTCACTAAATTCTCTACATTATGGGATTTTTTGTAAACTTATTGGGTTTTTTTGTTCTATTTTGTACAATTATTTATAATTTCTCCACAATTAAGCTATACTATTCGAGGTGGTCACGTACCAACATTAAACTTTTACGGAGAAAAACATGATTAAAACAAGCATAATCACAATCGCAACACTAGGCTTACTTTCAGTAACAGCATCAGCAGTAGATACAAAAGCATGTGCAGGTTGCCATGGAGCAAACTTTGAGAAAAAAGCATTAGGTAAATCTAAAATTGTTAAAGATTTAACAGCAGACGAAATTACTAAAGCACTTAAAGGTTACAAAGATGGTACTTATGGTGGAGCTATGAAAGGTGTTATGAAAGGGCAAGTAGCTAAATTATCAGAAGCTGATATTAAAGCAATTGCAGATAAAGTTGGGAAAAAATAGTCTTTTTCCTTTTTATCTATACTTCCCCTCTTCTGAAGGGAAGTGACAATTTTAAACTATCAACAATTGCTTAAAATCTTCTAACTCAAACAATAACAAATCTTTATCTATAGAATTTTTCAACTCATTAGAAAATCCATTTTTTGAAAACAATGCAAAAATATCTACTTCTAATTCAGACGTTTTAGCTTTTTGTCGTAACTTACTAAGTTCACTTTTACAGACTCTTCTGTTGGTGTATTTACATTCACCTAATATTTTTGTACCATCTTTATGCGTTGCCCAAATGTCAAACTCTGAATGTTTATCCCAATAGTTACCATTAATAATAAGCTGATTGTTAAAATGAACATTGAGTAGCTCTTGTGAAAGTTGTTCAAATACAAAAGAGTGTAGTTGTGCAAAGTGTTGATTGAAATTTTCATAAAAACGTTTAGATTTACCTCTATTTAAATCTTTATGATACGGTTCTACAAAACCAAACCAAAAACGGTGAAAAGGTTTTTTAAAACGAATTTTAGGCTCTATTTTATAGCTACGCAATGCTTTTTCAAGCTTTTGATTGGGGTAAGCTTTAAGTGCTGGTTCACGGGAATCTTCCAGTTCAACAATCCCCAATTCTACCAATTCATTAAGCAGACGCAAGCCCAAAACTTCCCCTACTCTTGCTTTTCTAAAAACATTAGACAATCGTCCATCACCTCTAGCAATAGAAACCAACAAAAACCGATAAGGCTCTTCTATTAGGTAAGAAGGGCTAATAAATTCATTTAAAACTTTATATTGTTCCACAAAATTAAAACGAATAATCGTATCTAAGTCATCAGAAGAATCTAGCTCCAATGTCTCTTCTACACCTCCAAAAACGGCAAACAGTTCAACTGCTTGTTCGAATTCTAAATATCCATAATGGTTAAAAAAGTTTTGAAATCTTGTTTTTATGTATATCCTTTTCTTTTCTGCTTATAATTATTGTAATACTTTTTATCTTTAATCTAATATAATATCAACAAAAAAGGACTCATTTGAGCGATATTGACTTGGTCTTGCACCATCTAAAAGATAATAATGTTTTTTTAACAGGTGGTGCTGGTGTAGGAAAAAGCTACACCACCACCGAAATTATTCGTTTATACCGTAGTCAAACAGATGAACAAGTCATTGCCCTTGGCTCTACTGGTGTGAGTGCTGTAAACATTGGGGGATTTACCATTCATAGCTTTTTTGTTTTTGGTATCTCCTCTAACTTTGAGGAACTTGACCAACATGACAAACGCTCACGCTCTAGGCTCTCTGAACTCAAAAAAATCCTTAAAGCCACTGACCTCATCATCATTGATGAAATCTCCATGGTCTCTTCTAATATGATGGAGATGATAAGCTATCGTTTAAGCTCCATGGGCTACTTAGGCAAACTCCTTTTTGTGGGCGACTTTTTTCAGCTTCCCCCTGTGCAAAGATTTGGACAACATAATGGCGACCTTTTTGGTGAAAAACTTTACGCCTTTGAATCAGATGCGTGGCGAAGTTTTTCCCCTGTGGTTATAGAACTCACCGAAATGAAACGAACAAGTGATGCCCAATTTACCCACATACTCCACAAAGTGCGTGTGGGACAATGTGATGATGAAGTCATTAACTACATGTTAAATCTTTCAAACACCCAAATGAAAGAGCTTAACCCCACTTTTTTGTTTGGACGTAATGCTGAAGTCAATACTACCAATAAAGAGAAGCTAAATGCAGTTGATGCCGATGAGCATCTTCTCTTTGCTACCTGTGAAGAGCATCAAGGAAAAGTACACGAAAAACGCTTAGCTTCTTGGAAGAATATGCTTCCCATAGAAGAACAACTTCTACTTAAAGTGGGTGTACCTGTACTTTTTACCATTAACAAATGGGGAAAGTATGCCAATGGAGAGCGAGGTATTGTTACTAAGATAGAAGAAGATTATATCATCGTTGAAAAAGAGGAGATTTTTGTGCGTGTAGAGCGTCATGATTTTGACCTACTAGAGATGAAGAGTAATGAGAAAGGAAAAGTAGAGTCTATCAAAGTAGCCACCCTTTCACAATTTCCTCTAAAACTAGCCTATGCTGTCACCATTCACAAAAGCCAAGGCATGAGCATTGACAATTTAGTCTGTAATGTCGATAATATTTTCGCCCCAAGTCAATTTTATGTGGCAATTTCACGAGCCATTAACCCTAAAAACTTACGCTTAGACTTTAGCAAAGGAAATTTGGCTGGCTATCTGCAACGCATGGTTAAAGTCGATGGGCGTGTGGTAGAGTACTACACAAAACTTGGTGAGCTTTATGTTACAAATGAAGAGTTACCGTTTTAATATTACAAACTCTTCAATATCTCTTCAACTTTAGCTAAAGGATTATCACTTCTATAAATAGGACGACCAATTACTGGGAAATCTACACCCTCCTCTTTAGCTACTTCCAATGTTGCAACGCGTTTTTGGTCACCTGCATCTTCTCCAAAAGGTCGAATACCAGGACAAAGGGTTAAAAACTTAGCTGAAGTGGCATTTTTAATGGCTCTACTTTCAAAACTTGAACAGACTACCCCATCTAAACCATTTTCATAAGCCATTTTAGCAAACTGTTCAGCTTTGGCATTAATACTCTTTTCATATATAAGGGTAAAATTCTCTTCATCAAATGAGGTTAAAGCCGTAACAGCTAAAACCAAAGGTCTATTTTCATAGCTACTCAATCGTTCCATTACTGTTTGCATCGCTACTTTTCCAGATGAGGCATGAATGTTAAACATATCAACACCTAGTTCGGCTATCTCTTGGGCAGCATCAGCCATTGTGTTAGGAATGTCATAGAGTTTTAAGTCTAAAAATATTTTAAACTCTGGATTGATCTTTTTAAGGGCTACTATGAACTCTTTTCCATCTCTTATGTAAGCTCTAAAGCCCACTTTCATCCAAATGTTATGTTCTTTTAATGACTCTGCTAAGGCTAAGTTCTCTTTTGCTGATGGTAGGTCTAATGCAACACATAATTCCATGTAATACTCTCTTTAAATAAAATGGCTATAATTCTACCAAAATTACAAAAAATAAGGATTAACATGTCAAAAAGATACGATGTAACTCAAGAAGTTATGGATACTTACAACTACGCAAAATTTAACACTTCAAAAGGAACTATTTGGATTAAGCTTTACACACAAGATGCTCCAAACACAGTAGCGAACCTTGCACACCTTGCTGAAACAGGTTTTTACAATGGTTTAAAGTTTCACCGAGTAATTGATGGATTTATGGCACAAGGTGGTTGTCCAAATACACGTGAAGGTGCTTTTGGTATGCCAGGAACAGGTGGGCCAGATTGGTCAATTGATTGTGAAACAGACACTTCTCTTGAACCACACAGAAGAGGAACACTCTCAATGGCACACGCAGGACCAAATACAGGTGGAAGCCAATTTTTCATTACCTTTGTCCCAACACCTCATTTAGATGGTGTCCACACAGTATTTGGAGCAATTGAACTTGATGACAGCGAAAGCTTTGCTGTGCTTGATAGCATTAGACAAGATGATGATATTATCTCTGTAGAAGTTGTTGCTAGTAAATAAACTTTTCTTTAAGCTCAATATTTCTTAAGAATTGAGCTTAAATTAAAAATAAATATTAATTTATATTATTTTTTATGCTATACTATTCGAATAGAATAGAGGATACTTAATTATGTTTTTAAAAAAACTTTTTCAACCTGCATTATATGTAATGTCCAAACTCTCCTTTAAGAGTAAAATCATTACTTCTATTACCCTACTTTTTATTTTATTATTACTCCCATCAAGAACACTTTTTACTGAATATATTCAAAAAAATAATCAATATGAACAACAGCTTATGGCACTGAACTATATTGAAATGATTAATGCTTTTATGAACACCATAGAAGTTCATCGTAGTCTTTCATTAAAAATTTTAAAAAATCATCAAAATAATCAAGAGATAATTGAAAATGAACAAAAATTTTATCATCAAAAAAGTACAATTATGAATTTTGATGTAAAAAATCTAAATATATTAGGAACAGACCAAGACTTTGCTAAAGCCATTGCCTATTTTGAAATTGTCAAAGAGGAGAAGTTTGATAAGACAAGCTCCATGAAATCTATATTTGAAATCCATAGCCAAATAATTCAAAAGCTTTTATCTACATTAGAAAGCATCTCTAAGATTACTAACTTCTCTTCCAGTAAAGACTTAAGAATTAACTATTTAGCCTCTATGCTAAAGGTCAAATTACCACTATTAAATAATTTTACAAGACAACTAAGTGACACAACATGTAGCCTTATTAACAATAATCAAGAACGAGAAAAACAAGAGCTAATCCTCCATACTACAAGCTTAGAACTAAAAAGTTTACAACAGATATTAAAAAACAATAAACTAATCTCTAGTTTTAACAACTACCATGCACTTGAAGAACAGATAACAGATGTTATTTATAAAATAGACCCATTATTATATCTTATAAAAAATAGCCTTGTAAATAATGAAGAAATATCTTTACATAAGAATTATTTTTTGACTAAAGTCAATGCTAGTATAGAATCACAAGAAGAGCTTTACAATATGTTTAGCCATACCTATCGAGATACTGTACATGAACTCATAGATAGCTCAAAAGAAAAACTCCGTACCTTACTAATACTATTTTTAGTTATTGTGTTAATTGCTTTTTATATTTTTATTGCTTTTTATCAATCTATTACGCGAAACCTAAAAAAACTCCAAACGGCTTCAGAGATGATTGCAGAGGGAAAAACAACCATAAAACTACAAGTAGATAAACACGATGAGATTGGTGATGCCCTTTTGGCTTTTAACACGATGAGTGCAAAACTTAGCGAAAATATCTCTTTCTTAAATGGCTACAAAACAGCCATAGATAATTCAAGTATTGTCTCCAAAACCAATAAAAAAGGGATTATTACCTATGTCAATCAAATGTTTTGTGATGTTTCAGGCTATACAGAAAAAGAACTCCTTGGACGCTCTCACAACATTATACGACATGAAGATGTATCTCCTGATGTTTTTAGAGAGATGTGGCATACCATAGAAAGTAAAAATATTTGGAAAGGTGTTGTTAAAAATAAACACAAAGATGGTTCTAGCTATATCGTTAATGCGACCATACTTCCTATTTTAGACTCTAAAGGTAATATTTTAGAATATGTAGCCGTAAGACATAATATTACTGAACTAGAACAGAGTAAAGAGGAGATAAAAAAACAACGCACTGACCTTTTAACAGGACTAGATAATAGAAATCAGCTCTTAGTCGATTTAAAAACTGCTATTAAACCTGTTGTCTTTTATCTAAATATAGATGATTTTTCAGGGTTCAATGATTTTTATGGAGCAGATATTGGGGATTCGGTACTCATTCATTTTAGCAATACACTTAAACAACTACAACAAGTAGAAGAGTTTAAACTATATAAACTTCAAGCCGATAAATTCATTTTACTTTTTCAAGAGGATTATTTTCCCAATAAAACCATTCAAAATTTCTTTAGAGAATTATTTGAGAAAATTGAAAGAAATATCTCTAGCATTCACCTAGAGAACCAAAATTGTATCAATCTCTCTATTACAGCTGGCGTTGCCAGTTATTATGCAAGTGACAACTATCAAAATCTCATTTTGTACGCTGATATTGCAAGAAAAGAGGCACAAAAAAACCAAAAGAAATTTTTACTTTTTGAACATAAAATGCGTAAAAGTGAAGACTATGCCCAAAATATCGAATGGATTAAAAAAATCAAAGAAGCCCTAGCTGATGATAGAATAGTAACCTATTATCAACCCATCATAGATAACAAAACAGGCAAACTGGCAAAATATGAAACCTTGGTTAGAATGTTAGATTATGAAGGAGAACCTGTTTCAACATTCATGTTTTTAAAAGTTGCACAAAAAGTAAAACTTTATCCTCAAGTAACTAAAATAGTTATTAACAAAGCATTAAAAACATTTGAAAATCTTAATGATATTGAGTTCTCAATAAACCTCACCATAGAAGATATTTTATCTCAAGAGATTACAACTTTTATTTATGAAAAATTAGAAAACTATTCAAATTCAAAAAATATTATTTTTGAGATTACAGAATCTGAAGAGGTAACTGACTATAAAGTGATTAATGAGTTTATAGAAAAAGTAAATAAATATGGAGTTAAAATAGCCATTGATGATTTTGGTTCAGGTTATGCAAACTTTGAGCATATTTTAAAGATTAATGCTGACTTTATTAAAATTGATGGAACACTTATTAAAAATATTACCCACGATAAAAATGCTGCCATTATTACAGAAGCAATTATTACTTTCTCTAAAAAGCTAGGTAAAAAGACCATCACAGAATATGTTCATAATGAAGAAGTCTATAAAACAGTAAAAAAGCTTGGAGCCGACTATTCACAAGGCTTTTACTTTGGTCAAGCCTCGCCAATAGTGACATAAATAAAAACTTTTAAAATACTTAATGTTTATTTTTATTTATATATATATTAATTATTTTAAGTAAAAATATACTTTAACCATAAATAACACTTTAGCTATAAATATTGATTATTTTTTTAATATTAGTATAATATATGTCTATTATCAAGTAATTCTCATGCTATACTAGAACTATGAAAAAATTATTACTACTACTAATTATTATGTTTTTAAGTTTTCCTTTAATGGCAAATGAAGAGCGTGCTGTACAAGCTTCACTAGATAAGGTTTATAGAAGTGACAGAATTGGTGATTCATACCATTTTTTACTTTTAACTAAAAAAGGTCAATACTTTTATCTATTGACAAACAAAACAGACAAGCTCAGCCCTAAAGAGTTAAAATCCTCAAATATTTTGGATTTTTTAAAAGAGAAACAATCTTGGGGTAAAGCATTCTATAAAAAAGGAGCGTTTACCCTCAATAATGGAAAGCTCTATACGAAACTACTTTGGAACCCTATTAAAATACTCGATTCCAAAAAAATAAAATACCTAAATAAAACTTTTTACCTTCAATAGAGAGATAAACTCTTCTAAGTCTATTTTTAGCTACAATAATCCTTATATTAGTATTTTAGATAAGGATTATTATTAATGCATGGATTTTATCGAGTGGCTTCTGCTATAAACAAAACTGTTGTTGCAAACCCTCAAAAAAATGCTCTTGAAATTTTAAAGCTTTTAGAACAAGCCCACA
>JALSQB010000086.1 GCA_026985655.1 Campylobacteraceae bacterium
ACCATTTCTATGGTAAACACCTTCAACACCTACGGCATCTCTCTCTTGTTTAACTGTTGGTTGAATGTGACCTGCATCGTCTCTTGCTCGTGATGAAAGAAGTATATCTTTACCTTCATACTTATACATATAAGAGAATCGTGTCCAAGATTTTTCAAGAACCAAACCTTTTAATGGAGCTTCTACCCAGTTTTTACCACCATCAAATGAGATATCAACCCCTTTAATAGTACCCATACCAGACCAAGCAAGACCCTCTATCTCTATCATATCACCTTTTTTTACATCTTTCCAAGGTTTCTCAGGACAAGGAGAGGTAACAACAGAGTTTACCTCATTGGCATAGAAGTGTTGGATTGCTTTTCCAGTTTTAGTTAGGGCTGTATATTTAGCAGTCTCTTCTTTTGCATAGAATGGCTCTTTTGCAAATTCTAATCTTGCTAACCATTTAACACATAAGTTACCTTCCCAACCTGGAACAAGTAATCTAATTGGATAACCTTGCTCTGGACGTAAAGCTTCACCATTTTGCCCCCAAACAATCATCGCATCATCAAGAACTTTATCAACAGGAACAGTTCTTCCCATATGAGAGTTGTCAATTCCTTCTGCTAACATCCATAGAGCCTCTTTTTTAAGACCTAAATCTCTAATAATGTCTTTAATGTAAACACCAGTCCACTCTGCACAAGACATAAACCCTTTGGCAAATTGAATTGAGTTAAATTGAGGTCCTCTCCACTCTGGCCCACCATTGGCTGGACATTCGATAAAGTGAACTCTACTTACACTTGGATATTTTTTAAGTTCGTCCATTGTAAGCACAATAGGCTTTTCAAGAAGACCATGAATCATGAGTCTATGTTGATTTGGATCAATGGTTGGTGTACCACCATGACATCTATTGAAAAATAGACCATTTGGCGTAATAATTCCAGATAAATCTTGAATTGGTGAAACAGCAATAGAAGCTTGCATATTACCCGAAGATAAAATAGGTGTTCCTCTTCGTGTTACATTATGCTCGTAAGGTGAAGGCATACCATAAAGGTCTTCTGAAACAGGTTTCCCTAGTTCTAAACTCCATGGTTTCTCTTCAATGATATTCTCATCATCTTTTTTGCTCTTTAGTAATGCAGCCTTAACGGATACAGGTGCTAAAACAGATGTAGCAACAACAGCTGATGCTGAATAGGTAGCAGCTTTTCTGAAAAAATTTCTTCTACTCAATTGTTCTTGAGAAGTTTGCGTAGCAGAAACTTCTGTAGATAATGAGTTTTTAGTCATTTTCGTCATTTGTCCTCCTTAAAGATTTTGGTATTTCTATCAGTGGAAATACTCGGAACGCTTAAATTATATGCTAAGCTTTTTTAAATGTCAAGTAGGTTTAGGTATATTTTTTAACAATAATAATAATAAAAGTAGCTTATTTGTTGTTTTTATTATTTATTATTATTTTTAGGGTATTAAACTTCTATATAAAGCCCCATAAAGCATAAACATCAAAATAAATGATGAATATCTCTTTATATTTTCACTTTAAGTTATGTAGTTTGGTAAATTTATTACCTGTGTATATATGAAACATTTTATGAAGCTTTTACTCTTCACTTGCTGGCTCTTGGCTAGATTTTTCCTCTTTTTCTCGTCGTTTTAAAATGTTTTCATACTTTTCATGCTCATCAATTTTTCTTAAACGCTGACGCTCGGTGAGTCTTAGTTTTTCTTTTAGGGCTTTCATTGCAGGTTTTCTGTTGGGTGCTGCTTTTTTACATTTAAACTCTACATCTTCCATGTCATTATAGTAAATAATACGAATACATTCTGCTTTGTCATCATACTCAACATTTTGCATTTGAGAGTAGTAGTGTTCTTTGCACTCTCCCACACTTCCTTTGGCTCTTGCACACTGTTTTTTTTCATTTGCCAATTTTGGTTCTAGTAGATTAAAGGTTGCTGCCCCTTTACAGATGCTAAAGTATTCACGTGAAAGAATGAGAAAATCTACTTTTTTAGTAGCAATAATAGGTTGCTTTGCTGCTGCCTTTTCATAAGGGGGAAAGGGAACTTTGCTAGCACCTGCAGGAAAAGAGAAAATTTTAGGTGCTGTATCAAACTCATCATCGTTATCGGTAAAACTTTGAATGTTGTCCCCATTGAAGCTAATTTCATTTTTGAGTGAAGCATCTATTTGCGCTTCAAATGCTTTTAGTGCTTCTTTTGCTTTGTCGGGGAATGCTTTGTAACTACGAATAGCAAAACGGATAAAGAAAAAGGTAATAATGGCAAAAATAACTCCCATTATAATTGTCCATAGCGTAGCGATAGCAAAAGAGAGGGCCGTCGTAAAGGTTAAGAAGAGCATAATCCATGCTGCTCGCATGTGATTTGACCAAAAATAGTCAGTCCAATTTGTTATTAAGATTTCTCTTTTTACAGCATTACAAGCTTGTTTGTTGCTACGTTGTGTTTTTTTACTTTTAAGTAAAGGATCTATTTTGATTATCTTAAAGAGGTAAAGTCCTCCCATAGATAGTATGATTAGAAGTAGAAGTAGTAGCCATGACGCGAAGTTGGAAGCGAAGTCGGAGGTACTCATAATTATTATCCCATTTTTTGGGCATAGTATAGCAAAAAAAGCGTTAGCTCTCTAAATAATTCGTACTTTATCAATTTTTTTGTTACAATTCAGAAAAATTTTAAATGGTGTGCATGTATGAAAAATTTAATTATTGTGGAATCTCCTGCCAAAGCCCGAACTATCTCGGCTTTCTTAGGTAAAAATTATAAAGTGGTTGCCTCTAAAGGGCATATTAGAGATTTACCTAAAAGTTCTTTTGGTATTACGGTAGATGAAGCGGGCATTTTTGTTCCTAAATACTCAATTCCTAGAGAGGTAAATCCTACGGTTAAAGAGCTTAAGAAATTGGCTAAAGAAGCAGAAACCATTTACATCGCGACCGATGAAGACCGTGAGGGTGAAGCGATTGGGTGGCATATTGCGATGGCAATTAAAAAAGAGCCACTCTCTTTGCCACGTATTGTTTTTCATGAAATTACCAAAACAGCCATACAACATGCTTTAGATAATCCTCGTAAACTTGATATGGATTCAGTTAATGCACAACAAGCCAGACGACTGCTTGACCGTATTGTTGGTTATAAACTCTCTCCACTCTTAGCCTCTAAAATTCAAAAGGGATTGAGTGCAGGGCGTGTTCAGAGTTCGTCTTTAAAGATAGTTGTTGATCGTGAACGTGAGATTAAAGCATTTAAGCCAGAAGAGTATTGGACAATTGAAGGACTTTTTGAAAAAAGCATAGAGTCTAGTATCTATGCTTTTGATGGAACAAAACTGGAAAAAATGTCACTTAAAAATGAAGCGATGGCAATGGAAGTTGTTCAATCGGCACTTAAAGAGAATTTTGTGGTAGAGTCTTTAGAGAAAAAAGAGCGTAAAACAAAAACACCTGCTCCTTTTATGACTTCTACCTTGCAACAAGCTGCTTCTACGCAATTAGGATTTTCACCAAAGAAAACAATGATGGTGGCACAAAAACTCTATGAAGGGGTTAAAACAGACAAAGGAAACATGGGGTTAATTACCTACATGAGAACCGACAGTATGAACCTTGCCAAAGAGGCTGTGGAATCTGCTAGAGAATACATTGGTGAAAATTTTGGGGCTGATTATCTTCCTCCTAAAGCAAAATCTTACACTTCAGCCAAAGGTGCACAAGAAGCACATGAAGCCATTCGTCCTACACGGATTGATTTCAATATATTGTTAGCAAAAGATTATTTGGGTGCAGATGAGCTTAAGCTTTATCGTTTGATTTATAACCGTTTTTTAGCATGTCAAATGACTGAAGCACGACTAGAGTCACAAACTTTACTTTTTAAAGGGGAAAAATCAACTTTTAAAGCCAGTGGTCGAAAGTTGCTTTTTGATGGTTTTTATAAAGTAACAGGTTACAGTGAAAAAGACAAACTCTTACCCGACCTTAAAAAGGGACAAGAGGTTAGACTTGATGACATTAAACCAGAGCAACACCATACTGAACCACCTGCACGTTATAATGAAGCAAGTCTGATTAAAAAGTTGGAATCTTTAGGAATAGGGCGACCTAGTACTTATGCTCCTACCATTACAATTTTACAAACACGTAAATACATTGAGCTAGAGAAAAAAAGAATTCACCCAACTGAAGTGGCATTTACAGTAATTGAGATGTTAGAAGAGCATTTTGCTGAGATTGTTGATAGTTCATTTACCTCTACGATGGAGGCTCAGCTTGATGAGGTTGATGAGGGTAAAATGGATTGGCAAAAGGTACTTTCTGAGTTTTACGACCCGTTTATGAAAAAGATTACCGAGGGTAAAGAGAAGATTAAAAGTCAAAAGATGGCAATTCCTACAGGAGAGATGTGTCCTAAGTGTGGGCATGAATTGCTTAGACGAAAAGGGCGATATGGTGAGTTTATTGCCTGTGGGAATTTTCCTAAATGTAAATATACTACGGACTTAGAGGGTAATGCCCCACCTGAGCCTGAAAAAACAGACCGTCCTTGTGAAAAGTGTGGGGAGATGATGGTGATTAAAGATAGCCGTCGTGGTAAGTTTTATGCTTGTTCGGCGTATCCTAAATGTAAAAATGCTCAACCCTTGATTCCTCCAAGAGAGTTAAAAGTACCTTGTCCTAAATGTGGTTCTAAACTGCATGAAAAAGAGGGGAAACGTGGAAAGTTTTATGGCTGTTCAAATTATCCTAAGTGTCGTTTTATCTCCAATGGTGAGCCACAAGATAGAAAATGCCCAGAGTGTGAAAGCATGGTGGTGCATAAAGTTTTAAAAACAGGCGAAATCTACGATTGTATTGACAAAAAATGTAAATGGAAAGAGGATGTTCCAGCTGAGAAACAAAAAGGTTTACCTGAACCTAAAGAGGATGTAAAAAAAGAAGAAGCGAAGTCTGAGTAGTGCATGAAAATTGGTATTCTTTCAGATTCTCACACTAAAACCAAGTTGCATAAAGAAGCCATAGAGCATCTACTCTCTTTAGGGGTAGAGTATCTGCTTCATGCAGGGGACATTATGTTAGAAGAGCATCTTAAAATGCTTGAAGAGACAGGTCTGCCTTATGCTTGTGTCTATGGCAATAATGATACAGAACTCATCTCTTTGCATGGTAAATACAATATTTTCCAAGAACCTTACTATTTTCAACTAGAGGATTTAAAAGTTAAAATGATGCATCTTCCCTATTATATGTCGGCTGATTCGGACTTAATTGTCTCTGGACATACGCATATTTTTGAAGCTTCTTTGCTGAACGATACTTTATTTATAAACCCTGGAGAAGTATGTGCTAGAGAGAAACCTCTAAGTGAATGTGCTATGGTTATTGTTGAGAATAATACTTTTGAAGTGGAACATTATTTTAGAAAGCTTACACAGAATGAATGGACTAAGCGAAAAATAGAATTTTAAAGTTTAAAGCAACTTTTCTTTTAAATTGGTTAAACTTTAGTACGATGAAAACCATAAAGAGAATAATAGAGAACAATTATGAATAAAAAAAAGATAAATTTACTTTATATAGAAGATGATAAAGATATTCAAGAGATATATTTAGAGGTGATTGAACAAGAGGTTGATATTGTCCATTTGGCGTATGATGGGGAAGAGGGGTATGAAGTTTATCTCGCAACTAAACCTGATATTATTTTACTTGACATTAATATGCCCAAATTAGATGGTCTTAGTTTGGCTAAAAAAATTAGAGAGATAGACAGTGAGGTAAAGATTATTATTACTACTGCCTATGGTGAACAAGAAAAATTACTCCAAGCCATAGAACTCTATTTGATAAAATATATTTTAAAGCCCATTGATCCAGCCATTTTAATTGAAGCCCTGCAAAAAGCTAAAAATGAGATTTTTGCATCTCAAAAAGAAGAAGAGCCTACGGTAAAAATATTTACCTTAGATGAAACGACCACATGGCATTTTGATACTGAAAAGCTTTATGAAAATGATGCTGAAGTTAAACTGACTAAAAATGAACGACGCTTATTGAAGCTATTATCTACCAATAAAAATAAAGTATTTACTTTTTTTGAAATTTTTGACCATATCTCTTATGATAATTTTGACAAGCATTATGATGCAGGGCAGGTAAGGGCTTTGGTTAAACTATTAAGAAAGAAAATCCCCAAAGAGTCTATTTTAAATATCTATGCTGAGGGGTATCGGTTTAATCCTCTGGTAGAGCATACTTTAAAAGCGTCTGATATAAATGGGTAACTTCAATGGGTTTGTTTAGGTGATCATTCATACCCGACTCCTTGCTTTTTGCGACATCTTCTTTCATTGCAGAAGCTGTTACCGCGATAATAGGAATGGTTTTATCTGTTTCTCTAATAACTTTTGCTGCTTCATAACCATCTAAAATAGGCATCTGAATATCCATTAAAATAAGGTCATAGCGATTTTTAGCATGTAAGGCAATTGCCTCTTCTCCATTTTCAGCAATATCTATGATGATTTTAGAGTCTTCAAGTAACCCTATCACAATCTCTTGGTTAATCATATTGTCTTCAGCAACTAAGATGCGTTTCCCTTCAAGGCTATTTATCTCTTGTTCTAATTTAGATACAGTTTTTTCGTTAGCTATTTTTTCGTCGTGATATTTATCCTCAAGTTCTTTGAGTTCAATCTCAAAAATAAAAGTACTCCCTTGATTGTATTTACTCTCTACCCAAATTTCTCCATTCATCATCTCTACAAGTTGTTTTGAAATGGTTAATCCTAACCCTGTCCCCTCATAATTACGACTAGAAGTTCCATCGGCTTGTGTAAAGGCATTAAATACATTTTTTTGTTCTTCTTTTTTTAAACCTCTTCCTGTATCTTTAATTTGAAATTGAAAACGGTTTTGATGAACTTTAGAAACGCTTAGTGAAATAGTCCCTTCAGAAGTAAATTTAACAGCATTGGAGAGTAAATTATTAAGTATTTGTGAAAGACGTAAAGAATCTCCGTAGAATAAAGTAGAGATGTTTTCTTCATAACTAAGTTTAAAATCTAAGCCTTTTTCATCCATTTTAAAGCTTAAAAGATTGATTGCATTATCAATGACTTGATGTAGTTCAAAATTATTTTTTTCTAAAGAGAGTTTGCCTGCTTCTATTTTTGATATATCTAGCACGTTATTGATGATACCCAGTAGATTTTTGGCTGAAGTGTCTATTTTTTGAATAAAATCTCTTTGCTTTTTATTGAGTTTTGTTTGTAAGGTAAGATAAGACATTCCAATAATACCATTCATAGGCGTACGAATTTCATGGCTCATATTGGCTAAAAATTCTGATTTTATTTTAGCCGTCTTTTCAGCTTTCTCTTTTAACTTTTCCATCGCCATATAATCTTTTTCAAGTTTTGTCTTGAGTAGATTAAATTGTTGCATTACGCGACCAATTTCATCGTCATGTTCTATTGGAATTTTTTTTGAAAAGTCTGGACGTTGTGTGTTTAAATTTCGAACAATATATTCTATCTTGCTAAATCGTCTTTGTACGTGCTTGTAGAGAAAATAGATTAATGTAGCAACAATCAAGAGTGCTGCAAGAGAAAAAAGTATGGTAAATTTAAAGTAACTTTGATTTTTTTGATCCAGTAGCTTTTTAGCATCGTTGAGTTTTTTAGTAGAGCTATTTTTTAAGCTTAAAAATATTTGTTGTTGCTTCTTATTTGCTTCTTGGAGTTCTTTGAGTTCTTGGGGATTAAACTCTTTTTTATGGCTATATTGAAAGATGAATTTTTCGGTAATTTTATGGCTGTATTTATCATAATCATTAAACTCGTTAATGATTTTAGTGATATTGGTCTCTCTTCCATATTCGATAGAAGCTTTCAAGTTTTTTATAATATGCTCTTTTTTGCTGCTGACTCTATTTAGATTATCAAGCTCTCCCGTGGTAGCCGCATCTTCCAAGTTTTGTATTATTTTTTCTATTAAGTCTAGGTTTTCACGATCATAAAGGGCTATTTGTAATCTTTTACCTGTAATATTATGAACAGATTCAATGGTATTGTTTGTAAAAATATAGTTAATACTCATGTGTACCATAAAAAATAATATGGCAAGAACAGAGATAAAACGCAATCGCGATAAGATACTAAGGTGTGTCATAGTAAAAATTATAGTTAAGAAGACTTAATCTAAAATTTATTTACACCAGCATTTAATTTGCTATTATTTAATCGTTATAAGTATTTGCCCTGTTTTAGGATTTTTTTCGTAGGTCATAACAGCTACTTTTTGTTTGGTAATTTTTTTAAGTTCCTTTTGAGATAGTTTTTTAGGAGGCTGTTTATCTCCTCTATAAATCTCTTTCATCCAGTAGGCATGTAACTGTTTAGGGGTTTTTTGAATTATCTTTTGGTAAAACTCTTTAAACAGTTCTCGATTTTTAGTATCAAGAGGAATAACTTTAATTCCATTAATAGTATTGCTCTTTTTTAAATAGAGACGTACTAAATCTTCTTGGCTAACTTTAGTAATTTTGTTGTGAATGTTCACTTCAATGCTAGAGTTCGCATAAGTAAATGCTGAAAGTAATAGGGTAAATATAAGTGTTTTCATAATGTTCCTTCAAAAGTATATAAATTTCTTAAGAAGAGTATAAATCTATTTAAATAAATTTTTTCTTAAATTATATATTTAATAATAAAATAAATATTTTTTTTAAGTATTTTTTAAAAAATCTCATCTATTTAATTTAAATTTATTATTATCTATTTAAAGGCGTTAAAATAAGAAGAAAGAACATTTGTTCTTCGATGCTTATGCTAAATCATCTATAATTGATGTTAAAAGTTTTGAAAATTTAGAGAATTTTTCTTCTAGTTTCTTCTCTTCTAATTCTTTGCTTAAGTCGCTTAATTCCTGCATTCCTAGTGTTGAACTTAAGCCTTTTAAAGTATGCATTTCATTTTTAAAATTTTCATGATTGACTTTGTTTATGTCAAAGTTTTGATAACGTGTCAAAAAACTATTTAAAACTTTTAAGTAGAGTTTTCTGTTGCCATTTAGATATTTTAACCCTAAATCTATGTTAATATGTTGTGAATTAGGTAATCTAATCTCTTGATTCATAAAGTGTTCTCCTTAGTTTAGGTACTTGGAAAAAGTTTGATAGAGAATTTTAGCTTCAATAGGCTTTGAAAGATGCTCATTCATGCCTATTGCTTTGGTTTTTAATCTATCTTCTTTGGAGGAGTTAGAGGTCAGGGCAATAATAGGAATGCTACTATTTTCAGTACGAATAATTTTTGTCGCCTCATATCCGTTCATAATAGGCATCTCTATGTCCATAACAATCATAGCGTAGTTGTTGTTTCTGGATTTCTCTACGGCTTCTTTCCCATTAGAAGCAATGTCGATATTGATGCCACTTCCTTCTAGTATATCTTGAAATATCTCTTGGTTAATAACTTGGTCTTCTGTGAGAAGTACTTTTATTCCTGTTAGCACATGCTTACTTTCATCTATTTGATTTCTAAAATGTGAATTTTAATAGCATAGTTGGTAACAAATGTGAATTTTATTATATTTTGTATTAAATTAAATATAATATAATATAATGGAACTAATAAAGTAATTTTAAATAAAAATTTTGCTATGCTATGAACTTTTGAATAAGGATAAATATGCGTAAATTTCAAGTTATTATACTATTTACATTACTATTGGTGATTGTGGCACTTTTCTATTTTGGTGGTCTTGGTAAGCAGATAGGCTTAAAAGGGACAAAAGCAATAGAGTTTATTTCTGCTACGAGCATTGTTTCGAATTCAGACTTTACCTTTAAAACGGTCAAAGGTAAAGAGATTGAGATTCGTGTTGAAGATAAGGTATTTAACATTAAAGGCATGGAGAACAAAACAGTCTTTTTAAAAGTTTTTGGCTGGGACTGTAAATATTGTAAAAAAGAGATTCCTGAGTTGGTAAACTTAAAAAAGAGATTGGGTGAGTCTTTTGAGGTTGTTGCCATAGAAGCACAAAACCATACTCTTGAAGAGTCTCTTAATAAGATAAAAGAGTATGGAATTAACTATGATATTATCTCAGGAACATCTCATCAAGATTTTTATGCTTATTTACAAGCCAAATATGGCTGGACGGGGATTATTCCTTTGACCATTGTTATTTCAAAAGAGGGTAAGGTATTGGCTTTTGAATTAGGTGCAAAATCTTACTCTCTTTCTGAATTAGTAAAAGCTTCATTAGCAAGAGAGTAGTGATGCATAAATTACTAATTGGTACGATTGTTTTACTAGGACTACTCTATGGTGAATCAGACACAGGCTGTTCGGTTGCCAATATATTAAAAAATACTAATGACAATCTGTTAAATACGCATACCGAGCCTAATTGTGAGAATGAACAAGCTAGCACAATCACTGCGATTACTCCAACTCTTAAATCGGTTAAGGTTTTACACAACAATGAAAATGTAACCATACAAAGAGAAGTGAAAAGCAAAGATCTCACTTGTCCTCCTTTTTGTATTGAACCTATGCATATTAAAGATGTTGTTACTGTATCTGAAGTGGAAGTTTTGGCTTTTATAGATAAACTAAAAGAGAAAAAAGCACGTTTACTCATTGATATTAGAAAAAATAGTCTCTATGAAGAGGGAACCATTCCTGGTGCAATTAATTTGCCATTGAGTATGTTAGCTGATGATAGTAAATATCAGACCAAAGTCTTAACACTTCTAGGGGCAAAGAAAAAAAATGGCAAATGGTTCTTTAAACAGGCTCAATCACTCCTTATATTTGGCACTTCTTCCATAACAGATGACGCATCTTCTGCCATAAAAAAGCTTTTAGCCTTGGGTTATCCTAGTAATAAACTACTTTATTATCGTGGAGGCATTAACGCGTGGAAAGCATTAGGACTAACTGTTTATTAGTATTTTTACCCAAATTAATCCTGTTTACTTAAAATAAACTTAATTTAAATAATTTTTAAGTTTAAAAAGATATACTTCGCCCACAAAAGTTCATAGCAACTGTTATGGGTTTATTTTAACTAAGGATATTACATGAAATTAACATCTGTAATGAAGCCTCATGAAGTTCAAAGAGATTGGATTCTTATTGATGCTGAGGGAAAAACATTTGGTCGTATTTTAACAGACGTAGCAACTTTTTTAAGAGGTAAACACAAACCATCATTTACGCCAAATGTTGATTGTGGTGATTACGTTGTAATCATTAACGCTGAAAAAGCAAAGTTTACAGGAAACAAACTTAAAACTAAAGAGTACTTTACACACTCAGGTTACTTTGGTTCTACAAAAAGTAAAAAACTAGATGAGATGCTAGAAGAAAAAACTGAAAAACTTTACAGATTGGCTGTAAGAGGTATGCTTCCAAAGACTACTTTAGGTCGTGCGATGCTTAAAAAACTAAAAGTATATGCAGGGTCAGAACATCCTCATACTGCACAAATTAACAAGGACGCGTAATTATGGCAACTATCTATGCAACAGGAAAAAGAAAAGCAGCGATTGCTAAAGTTTGGCTAACACCAGGTAAAGGTGAGATGACAATTAATGGTAAAACATTAGATGAGTGGTTAGGTGGACATGAGACACTTAAAATGAAAGTTAGACTTCCACTTGAAGCGACTAAACAACTTGAATCAGTAGATATTAAAGCTTCTACACTTGGTGGTGGTTACTCTGCTCAAGCTGATGCCCTTAAACACGGAATTAGTAAAGCATTGGTAGCCTATGAAGAGTCGTTTAGAACTATTTTGAAACCAATGGGACTTATGACACGAGATTCACGTGTTGTTGAGCGTAAAAAACCAGGTAAGAAAAAAGCGAGACGTTCTCCACAATTCTCAAAACGTTAATCGTTTACTTTTACGTTTTCTTCAAAAAGCCTTTTTGGCTCTCCTCTTCGTATGAAGAGGTTTTTAAAAGCTTTTTTCTTCTACTTCTTCTCTCTTTTCTAATTTAAAAATGCTAAAATACACCATATTAACAAAAGATGATTATTATTATGAAAAAAATAGAACTCGCCCACTCCCCTGATGCTGATGATATATTTATGTACTTTGCCATTAAATTTGCTTGGGTTGATACCAAAGATTACGAGTTTAAGAACATAGGCTTAGATATTGAAACGCTTAATAAAGAAGCAATTAAAGGTACTTATGATGTAAGTGCCATTAGTTTTGGAATGTATCCGTTGATTAAAGATGAGTATGCACTTCTTCGAACTGCTGTTAGTTTTGGTGATGGGTATGGACCTAAGCTCATACGTCGTAAAGATAAAAAGTTAAAAAGAAACTTTAAGGTTGCACTCTCTGGAGAATACACCACCAATGCGATGTTATTTAAGCTCTATTACCCAGAAGCACGACCTGTTTACATGGATTTTTTAGAGATTGAAATGGCAGTGGTCAATGGTGAGGTTGATGCAGGAGTTCTTATTCATGAATCCATTTTAGATTATGATGAAAGCTTAGAAGTTGAAAAAGAGTTGTGGGACATTTGGGTCGAGTTAGCAGGGGAGGGGCTACCTCTACCTTTGGGTGGTATGGCAGTTCGCCGAAGCTTACCTCTAAATCAAGCCATAGATATTGAAAATATACTCATTGATGGGGTTAAAGTTGCCAATGCACGAAAAGAGGAGCTTTGCAAAAAACTTGAAGATGAAAATTTGGTACGCATTTCTGATGCACTTTTAACAAAATATTTAGATATGTATGCTTCAGATGAATCCGTTGAACTCTCACCTTTACAGATAAAAGCATTAGATAAACTCTATGAGCTTGGCTTTAAAAAAGGCATCTTTAGTGAACTTATGCACACAGAGGATTATCTGATTCCCAAAGAGTATGAAGCTTTGAGAAATTCTTAGGTTTTTGATTTAAAAACTTAAGCCAAATATTATATAATATGAATTAATAATTAACCACCAGAAAAGGAGTTTTTTGTCACGCATCAAAAAAAGAAATGCATTTCAGATTTTTTTAGCCGTACAAAAAGCACTTTTTTTACGAGAGCTTACCATGCGTTTTTCGGTGAGCAAGACAGGGGTTTTTTGGACATTTTTTGAACCATTTGTACAAGTATTGATTATGGTTTTAATTAAAGTACTTTTGTTTGGACGTGCGACAGATAACTTTGATTTTGCTACTTTTTTAGC
>JALSQB010000087.1 GCA_026985655.1 Campylobacteraceae bacterium
ATTATATTCTTCCTTGTAGGGTGCAATTTATTGCACCAATATTAAGCTTGGGAGGTGCCATGAATTGACACCCTAGCCTTATCTGATTTTAAGTGAAACGAGTGCGATGATATTAGAAACAAAGGCAATCATCCAAAAACGCACAATAATCTTATTTTCAGCCCATTTTTTCATCTCAAAATGGTGGTGAATGGGTGCCATAAGAAAAATACGTTTTTGGCGTAATTTGTAAGAGCCTACTTGTAAAATTACCGAGATGGTCTCAACAAGAAAAATAAGCCCAATAAGCACTAAAAGCACTTCTGATTTCCCAATGATTGCCATGTAGCCCAAAACACCACCAATGGCAAGTGAACCTGTGTCACCCATGAAAATTTCAGCAGGGTAACAGTTGTACCATAAAAATCCTAGTAATGCCCCAGCGAGGGAGGCCGCTAAGATGCTTACTTCTCCTACCCCCTTAATGTTTGGCAGATAGAGATATTCCGAAAAGAGAGCATGCCCTGTAAGATAGACAATAACTCCTAAAGATGCCAAGGAGAAGATGGAGGGAACGGTGGCTAAACCATCGAGTCCATCGGTTAAGTTTACGGCATTGGTGACGGCTAAAAAAACAAAAACCCAAAAAGGAATGGCAAAGTAGATACCACCATCAAAAAGTGGGTCTTTTAAGAAAGGAACATAGATGGTAGTGGGAAAATTGGCAACCAAAATGAGATACATCGTCACAGCGATGCCAATGACAGCTTGAAGTAGTAGTTTCCCTCTCGCCGAAAGTCCTGCTAAATTGTCAGCTTTAAGCACTTTACCTAAGTCATCTTGAAATCCAACCAAGGCAAAACCAATTAAGGCCATAAGTCCTGCGTCAATGTAGGGGTTAGATAAATCAACGGTAAGTAAAATCGCTATGACGGTGGCTAAAACAAAGATAGCTCCACCCATGGTAGGGGTATTAGCTTTGTTCGCATGGTTGGGAACATATTTGTTAATGGGTTGATGGGTTTTTTTAGCAATAGCCCAAGCCATATATTTAGGCAGAAGAAAAAGTGTCAAGATAAAAGCGATAAAGAAGCCAAATCCTGCACGGACTGAAATGTATTGAAAGAGATTGATGTTGAAATATTCATAAAAAGCATATAACATATAAATTACTATCCTAATATTAGTGTTTATTTTAAGTAAAGAAGTGATATTTTACTTAAAATTTTATAAAGATAGGGTTCATAGCGATGGAGATTCAAAAAACTGTTTTAATTATTACCGATGGCATAGGCTGTAAGCCCAATAGTCGTTGTAATGCGTTTAAAGATGCGATAAAACCAACATACGATAAATTGTTAAGTGATGTTCCAAAAACACTTATTGCCACCCATGGCTTAAGTGTGGGCTTACCAGAAGGACAGATGGGAAATTCTGAAGTGGGTCACATGAGCATAGGGGCTGGTCGGGTTTTGTATCAAGATTTGGTTAAAGTCTCTTTGGCGATTGATGATGGGAGTATTGAGCAAAATGAGGCGTTAAATAGCACTTTAGAGAAGAGTAATCGCCTACATATTATAGGACTCTTAAGTGATGGGGGAGTGCATTCCCATATTGAGCATATTATCGGTTTGGCTAAGTTGGCTGAAAAAAGAGGAAAAAGCGTCTTTTTACATCTCATTACCGATGGGCGTGATGTCTCGCCTACTTCGGCTAAAGTCTATTTGAAACAGATAGAAAATATCTGTTCTGAAAAAATTACCATGGCCACTTTAGCAGGACGATTTTATACGATGGACAGAGATAACCGTTGGGAGCGTGTAGAATTAGGCTTCAAAGCGATGGTAAAGGCATTTCCAAAAACAGATTTAGAGGCAGAAGCTTATGTAACGCAAAGTTATGAAAAAAATATTTTAGATGAATTTTTAGAACCCGTTGCGTTAAATGGCTATGAGGGAATGCAAGAAAATGATGCCGTACTGATTGCCAATTTCCGTTCAGACCGAGTGCGTGAGATTACTATGGCGTTAGGAGATGAAGCATTTGAAGGATTTGAGCGTGATTATTTACCTTTAAATATTTGTACCTTAACCAAATATGATGCAAACTTTACGCATCCGATTATGTTTGAAAAAGAAGTTCCCAAAAATACCTTGGCTGAAGTGGTGAGTAATGCCAAGCTTTCACAGTTACATACAGCAGAAACTGAAAAATATGCGCATGTTACTTTCTTCTTAAATGGGGGAGTAGAGGAACCGATGATAGGTGAAAGCCGTGTACTCATTCCTAGCCCCAATGTTAAAACTTATGACATGAAACCTGAAATGTCAGCCAAAGAGGTAGGAGAAGCTGTTCGTAATGGAATGGAGGAATCTTATGATTTAATCATAGTAAACTTTGCCAATGGTGACATGGTGGGACACACAGGAAACTATGAGGCAGCGTGTTTGGCTGTCAATGCTGTTGATGCAGAATTGGGAAAGATTATTGAGAAATCTAAAGAGCTAAACTACTCCATTGTTTTAACTTCTGACCATGGAAATTGTGAAGAGATGGAAGATACACTTGGTAATAGACTCACTAACCATACCGTAGGTGATGTTTGGTGCTATGTTTTAGATGAAAAAGTGAGTAGATTACAAGAGGGTGGAGGGCTTAATAATGTTGCTCCTACGGTACTCAAAGTAATGGGTTTATCCATACCTTCTGAAATGGATGCAAGTCTCTTTTAATTTTCTCATATTTAATACTGTTTTTATGGGGAATATTGTTTGTTTTAGTTATGATATAGTTTGTAAACTAGACTCAGATAAGGAGCTTTATTATGGACACTATGTTAAAAGAATCAGTTGCAGTATTATTCTGTCATGTTATTAAGTTAGATGACAAAGATGTAGAGAGTGAACGACCACTATTTTGCCGTTTTATGGAGCAAAACTTTAATATGTTAGAAAAAGATGCCATAGCGTTATTTGATAAAGTAATGGAGGGTGATTATCATGTTGATACCCACATTGCGATGATAGCCAATGGCTTAGTCAATGAAACCTATACTAAGATGTCAGTACTTAAACAACTGAATCATATTATTGTGCGTTCAAAACTTGAAGATGAAGATTATGACCTTTTTGATAGAGTCAAAGAGGCTTTTTTCCCTACTAAATAATTATGTGTGGTTAGAGAATTTACTTTAGCTACACTACTTCTACTCCCCAAAATCTAATAAACTTTTCATAACATTTTAACGTGCAATAGACTACAATAAGCCCAACAAAATGCGTAAAGGGTTAATAATGAAATTTACAGGTAAAAATGTTCTTGTAACAGGTTCAAGTAGAGGAATAGGGGCAGAGATAGCCAAAAGTTTAGCAGGATTTGGTCTTAAAGTATGGGTAAATTATCGTTCAGGTGAAGCTGAAGCTAAAGCCATTCAAAAAGCCATTGTTGATGCTGGTGG
>JALSQB010000088.1 GCA_026985655.1 Campylobacteraceae bacterium
GCACTTACATAAGAACCGTTAGCATTTTTAGAAGCACAACCTGTTGAAAGGAGGATAATTGAAATGAGTGTAATGGGTATAAATAGTTCTTTTTTTAAGTATTTCATAATATTTTCCTTAATATTTTATTTATTATATAATTAAAATATAATTTTAAGTTTAAAATTATTAAATATTAAAGAAAAATGAGAGTTGAATTATTTAATTTTTATGACAACTCTTTTTGGTTAAACTATAGTTCGCATTTATTACACTATGGCTTGTTATGATGGTGTACAGAACATCTTAAATAAAAAGGAAACAGATGAATTTTGGCAAAGTAATCTCGGGGTTAGTTGCATTTGTACTTTACTTTTGTCTAATCTTTGTCATTTTATATTTTTATAATATTCATCAAACAAAAGCGAAAAACTATGTTGAGAAAAATGCCAATAGGGTAACTGTTACCTTAGTCAATAGTGACAAGACGGTTTTGAATAAGCGTGATAAAACTTCTAATCATCAAAAGCCTGTTACTCCTGTTGTTCCAAAAAAGATTATGCCTGAAAAAGTGATTCCTCAAAAGCATATTCCTAAACTTACGACAAGAATTTCTATGCCTAAAAAAGTTGTACACAAAAAGGTTGTACACAAAAAGGTTGTGCCAAAGAAGAAAGTACCCAAAAAAGTAATACCTAAAAAAGTTGTGCCAAAGAAGAAAGTACCCAAAAAGGTAATTCCCAAAAAAGTAATACCTAAAAAAGTTGTGCCAAAGAAAAAAGTACCTAAAAAAGTAATACCCAAAAAGGTTGTGCCTAAAAAAGTTGTGCCAAAGAAGAAAGTACCCAAAAAAGTAATACCCAAAAAGGTTGTGCCAAAGAAGAAAGTACCTAAAAAAGTAATACCCAAAAAGCATGTTCCTAAAAAAACAGCCAAAGACCTTTTTTCTTCGGTGAAGACAAATCCATTCCACAATCAACCTGTAAAGAGAGTGCATAGACCCCCTGTTATTCAGCCACCAAGTAGGGTTAAACATAACTCTTCTTTTGCCGATAGAACCCGAGCCACACATCAAAGTGGGCATGTTTCAAATGCCAATCGTGAAAAAGGTATTGAAAATGCTTACATTGCAGATGTTAAAAGACGCATGAACAATTGGAGTGCTATTGGGGCTAGAGGACAGAGGGTTACTGTTCATTTAACAATTTTCAATAGTGGAAAGTTTAGATATACCATATCAGGTTTATCTGGAGTGATGAAGAACAGTTTAAAACAATATCTTGATACTTTAAATAGAATGGGATTAAAAAGACACAAAAAATCTTCACCATATTCTATTAAGGTACGTTTTACTGTCAGATAGCCAAGTATAAAGGTTCGCACTTTAGCACAATTATAATACAATAACATGAAATAATTACAAAATAAAATTAAGTTCAAAGGATTGAAATGAAGTATTTATTATTTTTTCTACTGACATTAAATGTATATTCATTTGATGCAGTGCTAGATATTGAAAAAGATGTTGAGACTAAAGCGAGCATAGCAGTAATGGAAGACACAGCCACAGCAGGGAGCAGTTCTAAACATTCTGAACTATTTAGTGTGTTGTTAAATGACTTGCAAATATCGGGTCACTTTACGGTTGATACACAGTTAAAAAGAGGAAACTTTGATGACCCCTTGGTGCCTGTTGCTTTACATGATAGAGAGTATTTGTTAAAGTACCGATATGGGGCTTCTGGAACAAAATTAAGTGTCAAGCTTATTCGGGTTTCTGATTCATTTATGGTTTTTCAAAATAATTATGCGATTAATGAGATAGCACGTTATCCATTTTTAGCACACAATGCCATTGTTGAGTTGAATAAAGTGTTGGGCTTTGAAGATATATCGTGGATGAAAAGAAACATTTTGTTTGCAAAATATACAAGTTCACGAAAAAGTGAGATTTGGATTGCTGACTATACCTTGAACTTTGCTTCGGTAATTTTAAGAGGAGGCTTAAACCTTTTCCCTAAATGGGCGAACCCAAATCAAAGTGCTTTTTATTATACCTCTTACAATGGGGCAATTCCTACCTTATATAAAGTAGATATGAACTCTGGTTCACGTAACAAAGTAATTGCTTCTGAGGGAATGCTTGTGGCATCAGATGTGAGCAGTGACGGCAGTCGTGTTCTTTTAACTATGGCACCTAATGGACAGACAGATATTTATGAGTTTGATGTAAATTCGAAATCGACAAAACGTTTAACGACGTTTTCAGGCATTGATGTGAATGGAAAGTATATTGGTGATGAGAGTCAAATTGCATTTGTATCGAACCGAATAGGGAGAGCTAATATTTACATGAAAGGGATTGGCTCACGTTCAGTTGTTCGTGTTGCACGTTATGGAAATAACAATAGCTCTTGTGACGCTTCTGGGCAAAATTTACTCTATTCAGTGAAAGAGGGAAGTAGCTCAAATATCTATTTGGGGTCTGTTTCTAACTCCTATGTACGACCTCTTACTTCCAATGGACAGAACAGCTTACCACGTTTCTCGACCGATGGAAAGGTGATTTTATATATTAAGAAAACTGGTAGAGGAAATACGATAGGATATATGAATTTAGCAACCAAACAGAGTGCACTTTTCCCTATGAAAAGTGGAAAAATACAATCAATTGATTGGTAAAAAGGAGACAAAATGAGAAAAATATTAATGGCAGGTGTAGTTGCATCATTGTTGGTAACAGGGTGTGCAGATAAAAAGCTAACAGCAACAACTCCCGTAGCAGGTGGTGGTGTTGCAGGTGGAGGTGTTATCGCTAGTACAAATCCAATTGTCTATGAAAATGTTGATCCTGTTGGACAGGGTATGGGACAAGGTAATGGGACTTATGGCATGAATGGAAATGGTGCTTATGGAGATGGTTCTTACGGCAATGGAAGTGGTGTTTATAGTGATGAATCAGGTCAATATGGTGCTAGTTCAGGTGTGCAAAATATCTATTTTGGTGTTGATCAATATAGCATTACCTCTGATAAATTGGGACAAATTAGCCATAATGCCAAGCTTTTACGTAACAGCAATAAAGTGAAGATAGAAGGGCATTGTGATGCTTCAGGAAGTGATGAATACAACTACGCATTAGGATTAAAAAGAGCAAAAGCAACAAAAGATGCTTTGGTACTTAATGGTATTCCTGCAAATAAAATTATGTTAGTGAGCATGGGAGAGAGTTCTCCTGAGTGTACGAGTAGCACCTCTGCTGATTGTTATGCTAAAAATAGACGTGTTGAATTTAAAATTATGAGATAAAGAGGAGATGCATAGATGTTAAAGAAAAATCAAATAATTTTAGTGAGTGTGGTGGCTCTATTTTCATCACTTTATGCATATGAACCATCAGTTTATGGGGCAGGCGACATCAATAGCGCAACACCCTATGGTTTAAC
>JALSQB010000089.1 GCA_026985655.1 Campylobacteraceae bacterium
TATTTGAAAAAAACTTTGCCATTAAAGCCCCTGTAAAGAACCATCTACCTGTGACGCACCACATAACAGGTTGCCCCCCAGAACCTAAAGCCATTATGGAGGGGCTATTGGAATTTTTGAGGAAGATATAAGCTTTATAAATATAATTTTTATGATTTAGAAAAATTATATTTATAACTGAAGTTACGCACTCTAAAAACCAGCTATAATACTAGATTATGAAAACAGAATACCTAGAACTATACAGAGACCAGTGAAAATATGAAATTTGTGACTGATACTTTGAAAAGTGCCTTTTCTGAACTTCATGTTTTGAGGAGTGCGTAACTTCAGTTTATAACTCTATTGTAGAATTGACTAATAAAAGTAGCAATTTAGTTGATGTTCATATTAAAAATTTACGAAAGAAATTAGGTTCTGCTTCTAAATTGATTGAAACGGTTAGGGGAGTTGGGTTTAGGATTAAAGAGACAAAAGCCCATTATGTATCGGCTGAGTGTTCTGCTTGTCGTATGCAGTTAAGCGAAGCGATGAACAAGGCCCAAGTTGAGACGATTTTTAAAAATCCTTTAGAACTCATTGCTGAAGCATTAAAGAAATAATAAAAATAATAATTCTAAGAAAGAGAATCCAATGATTAAGCCAATTATCGGAACAATGACATTTATAGAGACACTAAAAAAGAAAAAAGCTGAATTTCTCTGTACAGGAGAGGTGAAAAGTTTAGAAGATATTGCCCAAACCCCCAAAGGCGTACCCACCCCTGCACTAATAACCCGTGGCGTACATCTTCTTAGCCCTTATGCAAGAATTGAACTCTTAAATTTAGGGCTTGAAGTAACTCCAAAAGTGACAACAAGTACCATTCATAATTTTGAGATTAGCCCTAGCCAAAACATTGCTAAGGGTGCAAATATAAACGCCCAAGAGGTTTTTGAAAAGGGTCTAAAATTTGGTGAAAATTATGTTTGTCAAGATGACTATGTTATCCTTGGGGAGTCTGTACCTTCTGGAACAACTACAGCTATGGCAACTGCATTGGGACTGGCTTACAATGCCAAAAACTGGCTTCCTTTTGTGATGAAGTTTACGAAGTAAAATTGGGTCTCCCCATTAAGATAAAATAGATGCATAAACTAAAAAATCTCTACTTAGGATTAAAATTTTCATTCTCTTATTTCTCGGTTCTTCCTATCTCTTTTAAAGCATCTGATGATTTATCACAAAAAGAAGTTTTGGCTTTTATGCTCTTTTTTTTTCCTTTGGTAGGTCTTGTTTTGGGCTTAGGAACAATTATTCTATTTTCATTTTTAACGCATTTAACATGGTTTGGAGCATTAATCTCTGCCACTGTTTACATGATGAGTTATGGATTTTTACACACCGAAGCCATCTGTGATGTTGCTGATGCCATCTATGCGAAGCATTCAGGAAAAGATGCTTATTCCATCATAAAAGAGCCAACCGTTGGGGCAATGGGCGTTCTATTTTCTACGGCAACTATTATTTTAAAAATAGCTGGAATTGTTTTTCTTCTTTTACATAATGCCCTTATGGAGTTGGTGAGCATATTTATGCTCTCACGGCTCTCTTTGCTTTTACTTTTTAGAGTACATACCTTTCACTCATCTTTTGCAACAACCCTAAAAGAGGCACTCGCCCTACCCTATGTTTTTTTTGCCTTTAGCCTGTTTTCACTCATAGGCATAATGCTCATAGATAATTTTATGATGTTTCTACTTATCGCTCTGTTCTTAGCCTTACTGCTCTCTTACAGCATTAAGAAACAGATTGGCTTTGTCAATGGAGATGTCTTAGGGGCAAGCCTCGAAGGTGTTGAAGTGTTGTTACTCATTATTATTAGCACTACGCTTTAGTGTCACGTCTAAATCTACAAACCACCTCTAACTATTTTGATAGAGGTGGTTTATTAATTAAAGTTTTCCACCTATACGTGCAAAGATAACTCTGTGTGCAATAGAGTCAAGTCTATCAATAATTTTTAGATTTTTTCTAAAGTATTTTAGTAGATTAAAGTACTCTTGTGCATTTGCTTCTGCATCATTCATCTTTTGTACCATATCTTTTTCTAGTAATGAGTAAATATCTTCTGTTTTTGAGTACTCAACAGCTATTTTAGAAGCTAGTTTTTTAATCTTGTCATCATCTTCAAAGGTATTGAGCATTTCAATAGCATAATCAAATGCATTAAGTGTACATTTATTGATACGCAAAGAGTCTTCCATAAATAGATTAACTTCACTATTGTTTTCATCTAAAACACCTTGCATATTTTTAAGATAAGAGTTGATGTTATTTCTAATCCGATTAAGTGCAGAGGTTACTTTCAAGTATGAAACCATCTCTCGTAAATCTTTAGCCCCAGGGGTAAACTTGGCAAAAATTAAGACAACATCATTATCTATTTTTTCTGTTATAGAAGCCATCTCTTTAAGCCCTAAACGTGCTTCTTCAAGTGCTTTGGTATCTTTTGCTTTCATCGCATCAAGTGCTAATCTATTTGTCTCTGCTAAGTTTTTTAATAAATCTATTACCATATCTCTTACGGCATGTCGTGCATCATGATATTGTGGTAACATTATCCAAATCTCCCTGTAATATAATCTTCTGTTAATTTAACATTTGGGTTCATAAAAATAGTATCAGTTTTGTCATATTCAATCAAATCCCCTAAATACATAAATGCTGTATAGTCACTAAGCCGTGAAGCTTGTTGCATATTATGGGTTACAATTACAATAGATACATCTTTTTTAAGTTCAGCTATAAGCTCTTCAATCGCCCCTGTTGAGATGGGGTCAAGTGCAGATGTTGGTTCATCAAATAGCATCACATCAGGCTTAAGTGCCACAGCTCTAGCGATACATAAACGCTGTTGTTGCCCACCACTCATACCCAAGGCTGAAGTGTTCAATCTATCTTTGGTCTCTTTCCAAATAGCTGCATCTTGCAAAGCTTTTTCAACACGTCCATCAAGTTCAGATTTATTTTTAACACCTGCCAATCTCATACCATAAGCCACATTGTCATAGATACTCATAGGAAATGGGGTAGGTTTTTGAAAAATCATACCCACATCTTGACGTAAACGTATTAAGTCATTCTCTTTTTTGAGGTCTAAAATATTCTCTTTTCCCTCTGCACTATAGAGATTAATCTCTCCTTCATATTTGTTTCCTGGGTAGAGGTCGTGAATTCTATTCATCGCTCTAAGAAGTGTAGATTTACCACAACCAGAAGGTCCTATCATTGCTGTTATTTTATTTTTTTCAATGGGAAGATTAATGTTCTTCAACGAAGGAGCATCAACCCCTGCGTAAGTAAAACTAAAATCTTTGGTTTCCATTATTAAGTTGTTTGTCATTTTTTCTCCTCTACTTTTTAT
>JALSQB010000090.1 GCA_026985655.1 Campylobacteraceae bacterium
AGTAAAACTTCCTTAGTAATTAAATTTCATAGCATTTAACTCTGCTATAATTCAAAATATTATTTTTAAGGCATAAAATGGCAGAACAACACAAAGTAAAACAAGAAGACAAACTATTAAACTTTCTTTTCACAACCTTACACAATTGGTCAAAGAAAAAAGTAAAAGAGCGTCTTAAATCTGCTACCGTAGCTGTCAATGGTAAAGTGACCACTAAACATGATTTTCCTTTACACATCGGTGACCTTGTTGAAATTGGTATTATTAACAAACGACAAAACACTTCTGAGCTTAAAACTTTAGAGATTATCTATCAAGATGAGCAACTCATTGCCATTAACAAACCAGCAGGGCTTCTCTCAGTAGGAACAAAACAAGAGAACAAACAACATGCCCTAGCCATTTTACGCCAACAACTTACCAAAGGTAGAAAAAGCCCTGAGCTTGTTCCTGTGCATCGTCTTGACCGTGAAACTTCAGGCATCTTACTCTTTGCTACCTCGCGTGAACTTAGAGAAATGACCATGGGGAAGTGGAGTGATGCCGAAAAAATCTACTTAGCCATTGTTCACGGAACACCACGAGAGAAAAAAGGAAGCATTGAACAGCCTTTACATTTAGATGAAACCCAATACAAAGTCCATGTGGGCGAACACCCCAAAGCAAAATATGCACTTACACATTATCAAGTCAAAGAGAGTAAAAATGCACGCTCATTACTTGAAGTTCACATTGAAACAGGACGACAGCACCAAATTCGGGCACACATGTCATGGCTAAACCACGCCGTAGTAGGTGATGAGCGTTATGGTTCTGACTACAAAAAAGGTGACAGAATGGGGCTTCATGCTACCAAACTCACCATTTTTCACCCCACTAAGAAGACAAACATTACCTTTGAAGCTGATGCTCCTAAAGAGTTTTATGCATTGCTAGGGTAATTTTTTGCCCTACTTTTAAGCCTTTAGCCTCTTGGGCTGAAAATGCTACTTCTATGAGTTGATGTCCAAGAAGTACGGTGGCTATATTTTGCTCATTTAAAGCTAAAAGCTCCCCCTCTAATCCCTTTGTATTTTCCATCATCACCTCTTTTGGCGTTCCATCTTTTACTATCTTACCATTCTCCAAAATCAACACACGTGAAGCTAAACGATAGATTTCAGATGCATCATGACTTACCATAATGCTTGTCATTCCAAAGGCTCTGTGCATTTTGAGTATCTCATCTTGAAGTTTCAGTCTCATCACGCTGTCAAGTGCTGAAAGAGGTTCATCAAGTAATAAAAGTTGTGGTCTATTCATCATGGCACGGCAAAGGGCTACCCGTTGCTTTTGTCCACCACTTAGCCTTGTTACCGATTCTTTTTTTAAAGACGTGAGTTCCGTTAGTGCAAGCAGTTCATTGGCAAACTTTTTATCTTTTTTTACAAAAAGTAAGTTCTCCTCGACACTCATATTTTCAAACAAAGCATAATCTTGAAAAAGAAACCCTATATTTCGCTTCTGAACAGCCAAAGGTTTTCTTGCTCCTAACCAAGTGACATGGTTCATGCCTATGCTCCCTTGTGCCTCTTCAAGCCCTGCTAAGATGCGTAAAAGTGTTGTTTTTCCCGAACCACTTTTCCCCATAATCGCCACAAACTCCCCTTGTTCGATGTTACACTTTAGCTCTAGGTTTAAAAGCCCATTTGCTCCATGTAGCTCTTTTTCAATTGCTATTTGTAACATTAATGAAAACCTCCCACACGTTTTTGGCTATGGTTAAAAACATAAACTGACAACAATACCACAAAACTAATGAGTAACATAATCAACGAATAGATATGGGCTGAATTGTAATCCATTATCTCCACCATTTCATAGATGGCAATGGAGGCAACCTTTGTCTCTCCTGGAATGCTCCCTCCTATCATGAGTATAACCCCAAATTCCCCTATGGTATGAGAAAAAGTAATAATAATTGCCGTAAGCAATGCTGGTTTTATGTTTGGTAATGCCACAAAAAGAAGTGTTTTAAATTTAGATTTACCTGCAAGGTAAGAGGCTTCTAACATGTTCTTGTTTAAGCTCTCAAAACCACCTTGAAGAGGTTGTACCATAAAAGGAAAAGAGTACAGACAAGAGGCAATGACCAATCCTGTAAACGTAAAATTCAACTCTATTTGATTAAAAATCATTAAAAAATAAAACCCTAAAACCGAAGGAGGTAACACCATAGGCAGTGCTGTCAATGCTTCCATAAACGGTTTTGTTTTTGAACGACTTTGAGACAGATACCAGGCAAAAGGCAGACTCACAAAAAAGAGTAGCAAAGTCGTGACTCCTGCTAGTTTAAACGAAAGGACAAATGGGCTTAGGTCTAAGTGTGTAAGTGTCTCAATCATTGATGCATCTTCTTAATTCTTAAAATATAATAATTATTTTAGCGTAAAAAAGTAAAATCCTAGCCAGTTAAATCATGTTATAATTGTAAAAAAGAAGAGAAAATGAATAACAACAATAACCCTCTACATGGCATAAAACTAAAAGATATAGTAGAAGCGTTGGTAGAACATTATGGGTGGGAAGAGTTAGGGAAAAAAGTGCGTATTAACTGCTTTAACAACAACCCCCACATCAAGGCTTCTCTTAAATTTCTAAGAAATGTTGATCATGAATGGGCAAGGATTAAAGTAGAAAATCTCTACATTCAAACCTTTAAGAAGTAGAAGCCTTATTTAAAAGTAACTTCCATCAGATTATCCCCTTCTCGAATGGTACTTACTTTATTACTTGTAATAGAGAGTTCTTTTTCATGATTAAGAACAATTGGGGTGACAATCTCTTTACCTTGAGAAGCAATAAACTCTAAATCAGCCAAAATAATAGGTTTTCCAACACTCACTTTTTCACCCTCTTGTGCCAAACGTTTAAACCCCTCTCCATTAAGAGCTACTGTATCTAAGCCAATGTGTACCATCACCTCTAATCCACTTTTAGTTTTAATAGAAAAGGCGTGATTGGTCGAAAAAATCTTTGTAATCATTCCTGCAACAGGGGCTACAAAAGTATTTGAACGAGGTAATATTGCCATGCCATCACCTGCCATTTTTTGTGCAAAAACTTCATCTGGCACAGCACTTAACTCTACTACATCACCATCAGCAGGTGAAATAATGGTCTGTTTTTTTGATTTAAATATTCCAAACATTCTATCTCCTATTTTTGAGAAGCTAACCATGAAGTAAGCGTAGCAATCTGCTCTTGCGTTCTTTGAGTACTTGTTCCACCCTCTGAAGTTCGTGCATTCATTGAGGCTCTGTTATCTAACAACTCTACCACACCCTCTGTAATTCTACTATCAACAGCTTTCAACTCTTCAAAAGAGAGTTCAGAAATGTCTAAGCCTTTTTCTTCTGCTACATT
>JALSQB010000091.1 GCA_026985655.1 Campylobacteraceae bacterium
TGTTACTTAATTCGTTGAAAAGTCCACCTGAACGGGTTACAAGTCCACAACTTCCTGCTCTGTGAAGTTTAGAGTTTACAATGTTTGTGATTGTTCCACCAATGTTAGCTACTTTAAATGCACCTGGCGTAATCGCACCAACAGTTGCAGGTCCAATAACGGTTACATTTTTCTCTCTAGCTATTTGGTTCATTTTTCTTGCAAGTCTCTCTGGAATCCCCTCTGCTGTAATCATCATAGAGCTAAATCCACCGATTTCAAGTGCTTCCATTGTTACATCATAAGCTGTTCTAAATGATGCAAAGTTCAAAAGTACATCAGCTTGTGGCTGTGCCTCTTTTGCTTCTGCTGTATTTTTAAAAAGTGGAATCATCACTTCATCTGGTCCAAAGAAGAACTTCTCAAATTTGTTTGAGCTTGTTGGTGCAACAATCGCTGCTACACTTGGTTTTTCTCTTTTGATTGTATAATCATAATCCAACATTCTTTGGATAGCTGTTTTGTTGTTATTCCAAAAAATCGCTTGTGTATCTTTAGTATATAATCTTTCCATTCTCTTCTCCCTACTTCTCTAATGCCATACGCACGATGTCTGTAACATGTGTCTCTGGTCCATAAACTTCGATGTAAAGACCCATTCTATCTGCTGCTTCTTTAATATCTTTTAGACCTTTTTCATAGTTTGGTCCACCACGTCTTACATAGATTTTTGTATCTACTGCTTTAAGCTTATCTTGGTAGTTTTCAAATGCTTGGATAATCCCTGTAAATGTTTTCGCTACATCTGTAAAGTTCGCAATCGCTCCACCAATAATAAGTACTTTTCCTCTACCTTGTGCATCTGGCTCACGTGTCATAAGGTCAAAAAGTGTCTCTGCATAGAATTTAGTCTCTCCAGTAGTAGGTCCTCCAGAGTACTCTCCATAGTTTGCAAGGTCATCAATTCCTGCCATATCTGCAATGGTATCAGCGTAAACAACTGATGCTCCACCACCTGCAACCATTGTCCAGATTCTAGCTTCTGGTTTTAGAAGTGTCAATTTAAGAGATGCACCTGTTTTGCTATCTGCCTCCTCTATTGCTAATACTTCAGGAGATTTCTCTTCCATTCCAAATGAAGTTGGGTATTCAACATCTCCCCACTCACTTGTCATCATAAATCCTGCTGTATCATCAAGTTTTGCAACCATATCAAGAAGTTCAACTTTGTTACCTTGAAGTACAAATGGGTTGATTTCTAAGTAAGCAAAATTTAGTTCACGGTAAGCTTTAAAGAAACCGATACAAAATTCAGCAAAATTTGCTTTGTCAGCTTCTGCTACATCAGCAGGAACATTGGCTCTAATTTTTTCAGCTATTTCATCTTCAGTTGCAGTAATAGGGAATGCAACTTCAGTTACTTTTTCGTCCCAACCCTCTTCAACTTCCATTCCACCTTCAGCAGACATATAGATAACGTCATTATCTCCTACACAAGTTGCACTTACATAGTACTCCTCTTCTTGTGTATGAGGCATAAATGGCTCAACAAGGAAATGTGTTAGCATATCGACACTTGGCTCTCCTGTTGGAGTATCTCCATCAAATGAGAAATAAACTTCTTGTTTTTCACTTGACTTCTCATCAATCCATGATGCTGCTTTTTCAAGAGTTACATCACCAGGTTTTTGGTCTTTAAATAGAACTAATCCATTTTTACCTCTTTTTCCAAAAAGCATATCTGGTTTTGCTACTAAAGTTTTTTCATTTAACCATCTTTTTTCTTTAGCAATCTCTTTTAATTCTGCTCCACTTTGAACCAATACTGTTTCATAAGAATAAGTAAAATCTGGAAAGTACTTATCCCAATGTCGAGCTAAAATTGACTTTGCGTCATATTCTCTAATCGCTTTTTGAGCCATTGAGTTCTCCTTGTTTAAATTGTGTTGATGGTAGTTTAACATTAGCTAGTTTCATTTTATCTAGTTGTTACTTATTGTCTTTATAACTTTACTTTACTTGTGTATTTTAGGAACATTCGGCTCTTCGCACCGTTGTATGCCATAATATTTTAGTTGAAATTGAACCTTAGAATTTTTAGCGATATAACACTCTTGACCAATCTCTTTAAGCTCCATACTTTGCCAATAAGGTTCATAAAAAGGGTAAGTAAAATGTTTTGATTTATCCTCATAAAGTAAAAAAAGGGGTTTTTGAAAAAAGATAATTAAAGCAGAAAAAATAAGTGACCCCATCACAACACTAAAGCCAATTTTGTATTTTTTTTGAAATTGAGCTAATCTTACATTCACTGTCTGTTGATAGGTAAGCATCATTAACACTACTGCTACAATAACATAGGGTGCAAAATCGGTCATAATAACTTGCTGACGCAATGAGAGTAAAATTGAAATCATAAAAGATGAAAAGGAGATATACCACAAAATATCTTTCTTTTCCCGTAAGAAAATACGATAGAGAGCATAAACAAAATAGATAAACACCAAAGGAGAAAAAAGTGCCATATAGAGGGAAAAAAGTTCTAAAAATTTACCCTCAGGGTGTCCTTCTACTTTTAAATTATTAAAATATAAAAAAGAAATAGCAATCAACAATGTTGAAATAGTAAAAAGTACTCTATCACGTTTAAACGCAGAGAAAATAGCCAAAGCAATAAAAAAAATAATTGAAGCATCATGCACCCATAAAAGAAGCATTGCACTAATTGCTTGTAAGTATCTTAAGTTTTTTGCATATGCAATAAGAAATATTAGAACAAGGGTAATAACAACTACTGCAATATTGACAAGTACAGCTGATGTAATAATACCTGGCAGAAGTGCAAAAAGCGTGCTGGCAAGATAAGCTTCTTCTTTTTTTTCAAAATATTGCTGTGACATTAAGTAAAATAGAAGAATATTAACTAATCCCAAAACAACAAAAGGTAAGCGAAAATCTAAACCATTGCTAAACCAACCCTTAGCAAAATGGGTGAGGCTTTTTAAAATACCCTCATCGGTGTAAAAAGCAACAGCTTCATGTGTTCCTATGGGCAAAGTCATGGCTAAATAGCTTAAAGCCACAGCATAAGCCAGATAAAAAATATAAAATTTTATTTGGCTCATAATCTACACTACAATTTTAAAAAGTTATCCAACATCTCATAACCATGTTCAGACATAATAGACTCTGGGTGAAACTGTACCCCATAAATATTTTTACCTTTTATTTCTAAAGACATAATCTCATGGTCATCTTTAGAGTAAGAAGTTGGCACAATATTTGCTG
>JALSQB010000092.1 GCA_026985655.1 Campylobacteraceae bacterium
TCTTGTGGGCTTTGTAGCCACGCTGTTGAGGCTTTGAGGGTTTCTCTTACTTTTTGCTTGTTTACTTTTAAGTCACGTTGTACTTCGTGGTACTTTAATGGCTCAACTAAGTCGCCATCGCTCACTTTGTACGAACAAGCTAGAACCTCTTTGTCATTGACCCTCATAGCACACGTTCCACAAACACTTGAACGACAATTTGAAGAGAATGTGAGGGTGTTGTCAAGGTTGTTTTTGATGTAATACAGAGCTTTAAGTAAGGTACTGTTCTCTAAAGGAATTTCAAATTCAACGATTTCATTTTGACGATTTATTTTAATGTGCATTATGCGTCCACCTTTAGCAATTTGTTTTGTAAAACCCCATCTTCAAGCCAATAGAGCGAATGGGCTTTGTAGAGTTTATCATCTTTGTTAGGAAATGCCGTTTTAAAATGAGCGCCACGGCTTTCATCTCGTACCAAAGAAGCATCTAAGACCACTTCGCCGACTTCTAATAGGTTTTGAAACTGTAAAAAATCGACTAAGTTGCTGTTGTGTTCTCTGTTTTTGTCGCCAATGCCCATGTCATCTAAGTCAGCTTTTAGGACACGAACTTCATTGAGTAGGTTGTTGAGACTTGTGTTGTCACGGACAATTCCTGCATTTTGATAGAACTTTTCGCCTAAGGCATCTTGTAGGGTGTAGAAGTTTTGTTGGTAGGGGTACTCTTCAAAAAGGCTCTCTATGTACTCTTGGTCTTTTTGGCGTTGTGTGTTATTATTGGTGTGATGGCAATCACCCCCTACGGCATTGTTTCCTACTTTTCTTCCTAAGCTTACTATTTCTAAAAGGGAATTTCCACCTAAACGGTTTGCACCGTGAATTTTAGCATTGCTACACTCTCCCACGGCGTAACAGTTTTTTAAACCTGTCACTTCTAGGTTTTCGTTTACGTCAATGCCACCCATTGAGTAATGGGCAACGGGCTTAATGGGAATGAGTTGTGTTACAGGGTCAATGTTTTCATGTAGTCGGCACAAATGTACCTCTTGGGGCATAAGTTTTAAGAGCTTCTCTTCACCCAAATGGCGTACATCTAAAAAGACCTCTTCACCTTGGCTTATCTGCTCAAAAATGGCACGTGCGACCACATCACGAGGGAGAAGTTCATCTACAAAACGCTCCTCTTTGGCATTGACCAAGTAGCCACCCTCACCTCTGGCACTTTCACTAATAAGCGTAGAAGAGCCTTTAAGGGCTGTGGGGTGAAACTGCACAAACTCCATGTCGCTTACGCTTCCTCCTGCTCGTAAAACAGAGGCAATGCCATCTCCTGTTGCTCCTTCGCTGTTAGTGGTGAAGTTTTTGTAAACCCCTGCGTACCCACCTGTGGCGATAATGGTCGAATTAGCGAGTATCTCTTCTACTTCACCTGTGAGTACATTTAAAAAAGTAGCACCTAGTACGGTTTTCTCTTCTACGATGAGGTTAAGTAAAAAGTACTCTTCTCTCATCTCAATGCCCTCTTTTAAACAAGTATCATAAAGTGTGTGTAAAATCTTTAAGCCTGTGTAGTCTTGGGCATAACAAGCACGTTTGCTTGACGCACCTCCTAGTTGTCGTTGGGCAACTTTACTTTCAGGAGTTCGGTCAAAAGGAACGCCTAAATGCTCCAACCACGCAATGCTTTTAGGAGCATCTTCACAAACCTCTTTGACCATTTTAGCATTACAAAGGGAGTGAGCTGACTTAATGGTGTCCTCTATGTGGGCTTCAATAGAATCAGGCATAACATTACCCAATGAAGCGTTCATTCCCCCTTGTGCCATGCTTGTCTGTGAAGCTGTGGGGTAGCTTTTACCCACCACTAAAACTTTTGAGCCTTGCTCTGAAGCACAAAGGGCAGAGGAAAGACCTGCACCACCTGAACCAATAATTAATATGTCTAACATGAATATTCCTAATCTATATTTAGAAGTAAAATATCTGATAATTGCTTTGAAGTTGGTTGAGAGAGAAGAGATGTTCAAGCTTTATTCAAAAAAAAGGGAGGAGGGAGTAATGAAAAAAAGATTTAGTTATATGGCTTGAACATCTCTACAGGAGTTATAATATATTTAATTCTTTTGTCTGAAAGCTACTACTCTTTCAAACTCTTTCCTGCTAAGAAAAGTATAACACATAAATTTTAAATAAATAGTATGTTTACTTAAAAATATTAAGTTTATTTTAATTTTAAAGCATTATCTAATAACTACTATTTTTTATTGTTGGTTTTAAAATTGTAGGTGTTTTTTTATGTTTTAAAAGCTATTTTTTCTTAACTATAAGATTAATAAACTTTACGATAAACTTTTAAAGATAAACAATTTAGCACTAAAGGGGCAATAATGAAAGCATCTTATACTTATGGTGAAAAGGTGGCAGGATATGAAATTCCTGTTCTTAATGAGCGAGAAGCAAGGGCAGCGGCTGCCATACTTTTTGTGGGGGCATTTATAGGGCTTACCAATGGCGTGATGTTAGGAACAGCAGTCTTTTCAGAATACTTTGTAAGCTTTTTTGCCATTGATTTCACCATAAGAGTCATACAACCTCGCTATGCTCCAAGTCTATTACTTGGTCGTTTTTTTGTCCGTAATCAAAAACCAGAGTATGTGGGGGCAGCACAAAAACGTTTTGCGTGGATGTTGGGACTCATTTTAGCCTATCCGATGTTTTACTATCTTGTCATAGATTTTCAACCCAATCCCATTAAAGTATTGGTCTGTCTTATCTGTATGTTTTTACTCTTTTTTGAAGCTGCCTTCTCCATCTGTCTAGGGTGTAAAATCTTCTCTTGGGTTAAAAGAAAAGACCCACTATATTGCCCAGGAGGAGTCTGTGAGATACAAATCAAAGAGCCTGTACAGAAGTTTAACCCCATACAACTCACCATTTTACTCTCAACGGTTGCTCTCATGTTCTATGGTAGCTATGCCTATTTTACAAAACTAGAAGACCGAACCGTCTTTACTAAAAAAATGAAAACATTAATGATGTCCAAAGAAGAACAAGCACGACTACAAGCGTTAAAAGAAGAAGAGGAGTTTGAGAATTTTTAAGTGTATGAAAAAAATTTGAGTGGGAAAAACTTGGGCTAAGCCCTCACCCACTTTTAGCTATAATTCTTCTATGAAAACTCTAAAAATTTACCCCACTTCACGTGCCTTGCGTTATGAACGTTTAGCTCAAAAAGAGCAGAACA
>JALSQB010000093.1 GCA_026985655.1 Campylobacteraceae bacterium
TGAAACACACCCTGTTTTTAAAGCCCACTTTGAGGGGAATCCTCTGCTTCCTGCTTTTTTACAAATAGATATATTTGGTGAACTTTTAGAGAAGAAACTTGTAAGCATTAAGAAAAGTAAATTTAAACTCCCTATTTTACCTAAAGACAAAATCATCTATAACATCATTAAAAGAGTAGATAACAGTTACAAAGTAGAGATAGTTAAAGATACTCTTTCAGCAACAGAATTTACCGTGAGTTACCAATGAAAAAAGTCTTAGTTCTTTACTATTCACAAACAGGACAACTCACCGAAGTTGTTAAATCTTTTTCTGCACCACTTGAAACTGATGAGAATGTAGAGCTGGTCTATCAAGCCATAGAACCTAAAAAAGCTTTTCCTTTTCCTTGGGGTAAAGTAGAATTTTTTGACATTTTTCCTGAATCGGTGTACATGGACGGTTGTGAGATTAAACCCTTTGAAAAAGTCAAAGAAGATGATGACTTTGACTTGGTTATCTTAGCCTATACCATTTGGTTTCTCTCACCCTCTTTACCTATTTCTGGATTTTTAAATTCCAAATATGCTAAGCTTCTAAGCAACAAACCAGTGGTCACACTTATTGCTTGTCGAAACATGTGGATAATGGCACAAGAGAAGATGAAAAAGAAGTTTGCACAACTTAATGCCACGCTCATTGACAATGTGGTCTTAACCGACCAAGGGGGAAACCTTGCGACGTTCATTACCACGCCACGCTGGATGTGGACAGGTAAGAAAAATGCATTTTGGGGTCTGCCAAAGTCAGGGGTACACCCCGATGAGATTAAAAAATGTTCACGCTTTGGAAAGGCACTTAGTGATGCTTTAGCGAAAGATTTAGAGAAAGAAAAAACATCATTATTGCACGGATTAGAAGCCGTTAAAGTTGATAACCGTTTGGTAGGAACAGAAAAAATAGCCACCAAAAGTTTTAATATTTGGGGTGGACTTATTCGTAAAGTAGGCACAACAGGTGACAAAGCAAGGCTTCCTGTTTTGTTTTTGTACTTTTTATTTTTACTTTCACTTATTGTGATTATTGTTCCTCTTAATGTGATTGTCAAACCCATTTTTAGAAAGTTAAACCATAAAAAAGTAGATAAAGAGAGAGCATATTTTGAAGAACCTTCAGGCTCTTCAAGTGAACGATTAAAGGAGTACAATTAATGGCTGAAGTCTATATCAATAAGATAGCAAAGTTTTTACCCAATGACGCGATTAGTAATGAAGAGATGGAATTGGTGTTGGGGAAAATAGCAGGAAAACCCTCACGAGCAAGAAGAATAATTCTTCGAAGTAACGGCATAAAAAGTAGATATTATGTCATTGACAAAGAGCAAAACATCTGCTATTCAAATGCTCAAATTACAGCCAAAGCCATTGAAAATTTACAATTTAATTTAGATAACTTAGAGGTATTGGCTTGTGGGACAACCCTACCTGACCAAATCATGCCCAACCATGCTGTTATGGTGCATGGTGAATTAAAATCAAAACCTTGTGAAGTGATTGCTACTTCAGGGATTTGTCTTTCAGGAATGACAGCACTAAAACATGCCTATCTTTCGGTAAAATCAGAAGAGGCTAAGAGTGCCATCGCCACAGGTTCGGAAACTGTTTCAACACTTTTACATGCAAAAAACTTTAAAAAAGAGAGCGACATTCAAGAAGAAGCTTTTAACAAACGCCCAGAGATTGCTTTTGAAAAAGATTTTCTACGCTGGATGCTAAGTGATGGAGCAGGTGCGATGCTGGTTCAAAACCAACCTAATCCGAATGAACTCTCTTTAAAAATAGCGTGGTTAGATATTTTTTCATTTGCCAATGAGATAGAAGTCTGCATGTATGCAGGTGGAACAAAAATTGACAATACATTTAAAGGGTACAGAGAGTTTACACAAGAGGAGTGGTTGTCCCAATCACTTTTTACAATTAAACAAGATGTTAAACTGCTCAACGCGAACATTGTAGATTACACCGTAGAAAAAACCCTTCGAAAGATTTTAGAAAAAAGAGAACTTCAAGCCGATGAAATTAGCTGGTTTGTACCCCACTACTCTTCGACCTATTTTAGAGATGAAGTGGCTCAAAGTCTAAAGAATGCCAATTTTGAAATTCCTCAAGAAAAATGGTTTACCAACTTAACAAGCTGTGGAAACACAGGTTCAGCCTCTATCTATATTATGCTTGAAGAGCTTTTAAACACCAACAAGCTCTCCAAAGGTGAAAAAATTCTCTGCTATGTTCCAGAGAGTGGTCGTTTTTCTAGCTCATTTATGCTTTTAGAAGTTGTTTAAAAAGGATTATTTAAAATGAAACAGACAGAAGTACCCCAAGAAGGAAACAAAACGCTAGCAGGTGTTAAGAAAGCTGTTTATGCCACGAGTGAGAGTGGTCAATATGAAACCGTTGCCTCAAAAGGTTGGGAAGTTGAAGAGATAGTCACAAGCCAAGCCGTTGAAGAGTTTGAGCGTTTGGCTCAAAATGCTTTAGCAAAAGCCCTAAACAAAGAGGCTTCTATTTTAGCGTACCATATGTTTAAAAACCGAATGGATTTATCGCTTCTTTCTCAAACAACTGGCTTTTTCAAATGGACAATAAAGAGAGATTTTAAAGTCGAAAATTTTGCTAAAATCTCAGATAAAAGAGCCTTGGTGTATGCAGAGGTCATGGGCATCTCTTTGGCTGAACTTCAAACTGTTCCTAGCAACTAAAGAAGCTCAATGAAAAAATATTTGCTTTTACTCACTTTGATGATGCAGGTAAATGCTTCTACTTTAGATTTAGGCTTGGGTGCAGGAGCGATGTTTTATCCTGACTATTTAGGTTCTAAAAACAGTAATAGTTTGCTTATTCCTTACCCTTATGTCAGCTATAAAAGCGATAAGCTAAGCATTGACAGAGAGGGCTTACAACAAAAACTTTTACATTATGGTGATTTTTCAATAGAACTAAGTGCAGGTGGTTCTTTGCCACTTAAAAGTTCAGGCATACGCAACGGCATGGACGACCTTGACCCTGCCGTAGAGTTTGGCCCTGCTTTACTTTATACTGCCTACACCGATAAAGCGTTAAGTTTAAAAATCGATTTACCTGTACGTGCTGTATTTTCTACTGATTTTAAAAATATTGATTATCGTGGTTACCTTTATGAACTTAGAGGAGAATTGGAGTATAAATTTGATGACTATGAACTACAACTACATACGGGTTTTGTATGGGCAAACAGTCGCTACAACAACTATATTTATGGCGTAACATCAGAAGAAGTAACAGCGACAAGAGCGTTCTTTAATGCTAAAGGTGGCTATGAAGCATACAAAACCTCACTAGGCTTCTCAAAAAGATTTAAAAAAGTCTGGCTAGGTGCTTTTGCAAGACACTATAGTTTAAACAAAAGTAGCATCAGTAACTCTCCCCTAACAGAAAAAAAGTCAGCACTCTATGGGGGAGTTTTTGTCGCTTATATTTTTGATGACACACTAACAAGGAAGATAAAAAATTGGCTCGAATAATCTATAAATCAGCAAAAGGGATAGTAAGTGAACTTGACACAAGCACCAAAGTAACCCTTCCAAACAATAAATTTACAAGCTTTGAGACAATGAGCAAAGAGAAACTTTACCTTACGCTAAATCAAGCTTTTAAAGAGGGCATTGTCCCCATACTTTATGACCCAAATATTCAATCTATCAAACCAAGAGTTGAGGCTTTAGACTTTAGTACAATGCCCCAAGAGAGTGCTACTATTTTTTTTACTTCTGGCACAACAGGTACACCAACAGGAGCAGTAAAAACTAAAAACAATCTACAAAAAGAGCTAGAAGTTTTAGTCGAACTCTTCCGTCATGAAAAATTTGAAAGGCTGATTGTTACCGTTCCTCTTATTCATATTTATGGTTTTTTAGCAGGTGTATTGTTGCCTAAAGCACTTAATGTTGATGTTGTCTTAAAAGAGGAGTTTTTGCCCCATGAACTCCTAGAACTCTCAGAGGGCAAAAAGACACTTTGCATTACCAATCCTGTCTTTTTAAAGGTATTAAATAAACTCAATATCAAAGAGGAACACTCTCATATGGTTTTTCTAAGTTCGACAGGAAAACTTGACCCACAAACAGCCAATGAGTTACCTCAAAAACTCTCTTGTAAAATCTACCAACTTTTTGGTTCAACCGAAACAGGTGGCATTGCTTATAAAATCAACAATGATGAATATTGGACACCCCTACCACAGGTTCACATCTCTACAAAAGATGACTGCCTAGCCGTAAACTCTCCTTTTCTTTCTCAATATATTATAGAAGAGCAACTCAAAGAGATAAGCCACCCGTTTGTCACCTCTGACCTCATTAGCTTAAAAGAGGGAAAATTTAAACTTCTTGGACGTAAATCAGAAATCATTAAAATATCGGGAAAACGACTCTCTCTTTTAGAGATAGAATCCCTCTTAGAAGCACACCCAAACATAGAAGAAGCCTTAGTTAAACTTGATTATGAGGTAAATACCCACAAAGATGAACAACTTGCTATTCAACTCATTAGCACTTTAAATTTAAGTGAACTAAAAAAAGAGATTAAAACTATTTTACAAGAGAACTACAAAAAAATCAATATTCGCACTACGATTAAAGTTGTTGAGAAGTTAGAGAAGAGTTTAATGGGTAAAAAACTAAGATAAAATAATCTATTATGGTTATAATATAAACCTATAAATAAAAAAAGGTTCGCTTATGTTATTGACAAAAGAGCAGTTAGATGATTTTAACCATAATGGATATTTAATTTTACGAGATTTCTTAAAGCAAGAAGCGTGTGAAGCCATTTTAGACCTTGCCCTAGTTCACCTAAAACATAAAATAGAACCCATAGAAAGTGAAGTAGATTATGGGGAGAAGTCAAAAGAGTATCGTACAAATATTACCGATTACTCTAGCCTAGAAGCGAAAGAGACTTTAACCGTTAGACGCTTACGACAAGTTTATGAGCGTGATATTGTATTTAAAAATTGGATGGAAAATAAAAAAATACGTCCAATTTTAAAACAACTTTTAAATGATGAAGTTGTCATAACTACTGCCCATCACAACTCGATTATGACCAAAATGCCCTTTAACAGTAACGAAACTTCGTGGCATCAAGATAGACGCTACTGGTCGTATGGTGATGACAATCTCATTAGTATTTGGTTGGCATTGGGGGAAGAAAATAGTGAAAATGGTGTGTTAGAGTTTATCCCTAAGAGTCATACCATGCATTTTAGTGAAGAGCAGTTTGAAGAAAAAGAGTATTTTTCTTTAAACAATGAAAAAAATGTGTCACTAATAGAAACAAAAAAAAGCTTTTCTTTAAATCAAGGAGATGTGGTACTTTTTCATTGTAAATTATTGCACCGAGCCAACAAAAATAGTACCTCAAAGCCTAAAATATCGTTCGTTTACACCGTTAAAGGGAAAAGAACAAAAGTGCTTCAAGGGAGTCGTTCTGCTGAATTTCCAGAGATATTATTAGATTAGTCTTGACAAATAGGGCTAGATGAGGTATAAATCGTTCAGTTTAGATTATATTATACATAATCTATAAACATAATTAATGTACAATGTGACATTAAAAATTTAAACTTTAAGGAACAAACAATATGGCTAAATATATTGACTTAACACAAGATAACTTTGATGCAACAATCGCTGAAGGCGTAACAATGGTAGATTTCTGGGCTCCATGGTGTGGTCCTTGTAGAATGATTGCTCCAGTAGTTGAAGAACTTGCTGAAGATTTCGACGGAAAAGCAAAAATTTGTAAAGTAAACACAGATGAGCAACAAGAGATTTCTGTTAAATATGGAATTCGTTCAATCCCTGCTATTCTTTTCTTTAAAGATGGAGAATTAGTAGACCAAGTAGTAGGTGCCGCTTCTAAAGATGCATTTGCTGATAAAATCAACGCTCAATTAGCGTAACTTCTTATTCTCACACAAATTGTGTGAGAATAACTTCTCCTCTCTATAAAACATCTTTCTACACAAAACTTTTATAAAAATTAACTACAATTACACTTAATATTTAAACTCTATAATTTAAGGAATATACAATGCTAGATTGTGCAATTATTGGTGGGGGACCTGCAGGTCTTACAGCTGGGCTTTATGCGACACGTGGTGGTTTACAAAATGTAACAATATTTGACGATGGGGTACTTGGTGGACAAATTACCAAGAGTTCAGAGATTGAAAACTACCCTGGTTTTTTTGACAACACAAAAACAGGCTTAGATTTTATGGAATCATGGCAAAAGCAGTGTTTTGCTTTTGGCTTAAAGCATGAATACAAACGTGTTAAACGTATAGAGAAAAAAGAAGAACATTTTAATGTGTTCTTTGAAAATGGTGAAAGAGTAGAAGCGATGACCGTAATTGTTGCCACAGGTTCAACACCAAGAAGAGCAGGATTTAATGGAGAAGATGAGTTTTATGGCAAAGGAGTGAGTACTTGTGCTACTTGTGATGGCTTCTTCTACAAAGACAAACCTGTAACTGTTTTAGGTGGAGGAGACACGGCATTAGAAGAGGCATTTTATCTCTCTAATATCTGTTCAGATGTCTATGTCGTACATCGAAGAGATGAATTTAGAGCAGCACCTCCCACACTCAACAGAGCAATAAAAAAAGAGAACATTCACCTCATTACCAACTCTGTCATAGAAGAGGCATATGGGGGAATGATGGGGCTTGATGGGGTCAAAATTAAAAATACCCAAACCGATGAGATTACCGACATGAAAAACACAGGATTGTTTGTATTTGTAGGACTCAATGTAAACAATGAAGTACTCAAAGATGAAGAGGGGAAATTTATCTGTGAGACAAATGAGCAAGGTCAAGTCGTGGTGGACTTAAATATGAATACTTCACTTAAAGGGCTTTTTGTTGCAGGTGACCTACGCATAAACGCACCAAAACAAGTGGTCTCTGCCGCTGGTGATGGTGCAATTACAGCACTTCAAGTTATTTCTTATTTACAAGAGATGCAGTAAACTTTACATCGCTAGTTCAATTAAAAAAGATTAGCCTCTTCATTTTCAATAAATGTTTCTAAAGCAGGATTGACTTCTTCTTTAGGACTATCTATCCCTTCTGTTCCCTCTTCCTCCAAAGGTAAAGTTTGGGCAATAGGGTAGTCGCTTATCTCATCTTGTGGAATAACAAGCTCTTCATCATTTAAAAAATTTTCACCCCTACCCACTTCTAATGCAATGTATTCAGAAGCTTCATTACTTATACTTTGATTTTTATCCTCGTCTATTTGTGGTGTAGAAGCCATTTCAATCTTCTTTTTACTAGACAATGGGGGGTGAGACATTGGGGTATTTACCGTTACAACAACTTTTTTCTTTGCAATTAGCTCTTTCTCTTTTTGAAAAGTACCATAAGCATAATAGACTAGCCCCATAAAGATGGCAAGAAGAACAAGTAAGAGTTTAGTGAAAATTGAAGATTTCATTTTTTATGTTCCTTTTTGTTTATAAAAAATCATTAATCAAAGTGTACTCCTAAAAAGCTAATTTAAACTTGAAAAAACCTATTTTTAAGTGTCGGTTCAAATTCAAATCCAAATAAAAGGCGTTGTTGAATGCCTCCTCGTGCAGTAAGGTCAATAACAACACCTAAATTGTTACTCTCTATGCTTTGCTCAATGGTGCTAAAAATTTCATGAGCAATATCTTCAGCATAAAAAGTTTGTGTACGCAAGGAAGTAATGTATTTTTTAAAATCTAACAAGTCAAAACTCTCTCCCACACTTTGAAACTGAACATGCAGTGTCCCTCGGTAGGGTTGCCCACTTTTACCTAAAAAAAGCAGTTCGGGTGAGCTAAAGGTTATTGTTGTCTCTTTTTGAATAATTATTTTTTTGAGTTTCATTGTTACCCAACTCTTTTAGGATTTAAATTATGATTCATAAAACGATGTGCTTTAATGTTTTGGTAGTGTTCTTCTTCATTCGCATAAAAAAAACTAGGGTGAATACTAATGTTCCCTCGTGGATAAAAAAGCCCAATAATTTCTAAATATTTTGGGTTCATCAAGGCAACTAAATCTTTGCCTATTTTATTCACAACATCTTCATGGAACTCACCATTATTTAAAAATGAAAAAAGATACAGTTTAAGTGACTTACTCTCAACCATTTTAAGCTTAGGAATATAGTTAATAATCAGCGTTCCAAAGTCGGGTTGATTGGTAATGGGGCAAAGAGAACTAAACTCATCAGCATTGAGCGTCACCCAATAGTCTTGTTCGGGGTGAGCATTTTCAAACGTTTCTAAAAGTTTAGGATTATAAACATATTGGTAGTTGGTTTTTGTTGCACCTAGACTTTTAAGCTCTTCTTCTCTGTTTATCTTTGGCAAGGCTTCTCCTTTTAAAAATTATTTTGACAGTTTAACAAGATTACATTATAGAACTTCTTGTATAATTCTCACATAATTTAACGCTAGGACATACAATGACAAAAGTCGGCATTTTAGGTAGCACAGGGCGTGTTGGTGAACACCTTATAAACAACATTCAAGAGACAGAGGGCTTAGAGTTGGCTGTTTTACATGTTTTTTCTGAACTAAAAACTTCAGTTCCTGAGTCTGTTTTGATAACCAATGACATGGAAACACTTTTAAAAAACTGTGATGTGGTTATTGATTTTTCAGCACCTGAAGCAACCCAATCTTTGTTTGAATCAGCACTAAAGCACCCTACTCCTTTGGTAGTAGCAACCACTGGTTTTACTGAACATCAAAAAAATCTCATGGCTGAAGTAGCTGAAAATATGCCTATACTTTATGCGTCAAATATGTCAGCAGGAATTGCCTTGTTAAAGCAATTAGTAGAGCAAGTGGCATCTACCTTAAAAGACTTTGACATTGAGATTGTAGAGCAACATCATCGCCATAAAGTAGATTCTCCCTCTGGAACAGCACTCACTTTAGGAGAGTTTGCCGCCAAAGGTAGAGGTTTAGACCTTGATGCTGTTCGCATCTCTGGACGAGATGGTCAAATAGGAGCGAGAACCAAAGATGAAATCGCCGTGATGGCACTACGTGGAGGTGACATTGTGGGTCGTCATACCGTTGGTTTTTACAATGATGGTGAGTATTTAGAGTTAAATCACACCGCAACCAATCGACAAACTTTCTCTAAAGGGGCAATTCGAGCAGCTTCTTGGTTGGTAAGTCAAGAGAGTGGAATGTACAGTATTAACGACTGTCTAGGAATATAATATGTGTGCAGTAGTTGGCGTTTTTGGCGTAGAGAATGCATCTCAGTTGGCATATTATGCCTTGTTTGCCATGCAACATCGTGGGCAAGAATCTACAGGTATCTCTTCTTCTGATGGAGAGCGAATACACCTCATAAAAAAGCGTGGTTTGGTTACAGAAGTTTTTCACCAAGGGCGTTTAAAACTGCTTGAGGGGTCGTGTGCCATTGGACATAACCGTTACTCAACAGCAGGAAAAGACTCCGTACTCGATGCCCAACCTGTCTTTGCTAAGTACAAATTGGGTGAGATTTCAGTCGCACATAACGGAAACCTAAGTAACAAGTTTGAAGTACGTGACAGACTCATTGAAAAAGGGGCAATTTTTCAAACAGGTATGGACACAGAGAACATTGTTCATCTTATTGCTAAGAGTTCGCAAGAGAAGTTAAAAGACCGTATTAAAGATATGCTTACTAAAATTGAGGGGGCATATTGTCTCATTATCCAAAGTCGTAGTAAAATGTTTGTGGTACGTGACCGTTTTGGTATTCGTCCTTTGAGTTTGGGTAAGCTTAAAAATGGTGGCTACATTGTGGCAAGTGAAACCTGTGCTTTTGACTTAGTAGGTGCAGAGTTTGTACGTGATGTCAAGCCAGGGGAGATGCTTACTTTTGAACAAGGAAAAGAGCCAAAATCAGAGATGATATTTGAGTCAGACCCCCACCCTTGTGCTTTTGAGTACATCTACTTTGCCCGACCAGACTCCATCATTGCAGGGAAAACGGTTTACAATATGCGTTTAGAGATGGGTAAACAGTTAGCCAAAGAGACCCCTGCTAAGATTGACCTAGTCTTACCTGTGCCAGACTCTGGGGTAGCTGCAGCCAAAGGCTATGCCGATGGCATGGGTGTACCGTTTGAGATGGGCATTGTGCGTAACCACTATGTGGGGCGAACTTTCATTGAACCTACCCAAGAGATACGTGACTTAAAAGTCAAACTCAAACTCTCTCCCATTAAAGACATGATAAAAGGAAAAAGCGTTGCCATTGTCGATGACTCTTTGGTACGTGGAACAACCTCACTTCAAATCGTGCGAATGCTCAAAGAAGCAGGAGCTTCTGAAGTTCACATGCGAATTGCCTCCCCAGAGATTAAGTTTCCTTGTCGTTACGGCATAGACACAGCCTCAAAAGATGAACTCATCTCTGCGTACAAAAGTGTAGAAGAGGTGCGTGAGTACATCGGTGCTGATTCTCTTGGATTTTTGTCGATTGACGGGCTAAAAGCCTCTTTAGGAGATGACACCAACTACTCATTGGTCTCTTTTGATGGTAACTACTTTGCAGGAGGCAATGAAAACTCTGCTGGATGTAGTAGTTATGGGTGAAAGATTAGCGAATAAGAGGTAAACTTGCTTTACCTCTTTTTCCATATTTTAAAACACTCAAGAAAAAAGTGCTTACTTCCCCGTATCCAATAACTTCAAATCTTTCACAGCATCTCTTACCTTAGTCATAAAGGCATCTCCTGGGTCAGATTTTTTGGTTCGGTAGCCTTTATCTAACTCTAACCATAAGTCAGAACCGTCCATCTCTTTGTACTCATGGTGTCCTATTAAGTGGGTAATCGTGGCGTATTTCTCTTTTAAGTAACGCACCAACGCAATGTTAGATTTTAACTGTGCAGGAGTGAGGTCATCTTTTTTGTTTCCACTTCCTCCCACATTTTCTACCCCAATACTAGAGTAATTTAAACCAATCACATGGCGTGCCATCCAATTTTCTGGCATGAGTCGGTAGATTGTTCCATCACGGCTTATTAGAAATTGAGACGATACATTAAGTGCTGAGGCTTTAGCAATGTCTTTTCGGTCGGAAAAAAGTCTTTGAGGTTTTAAACGATTAAAACTCTTCTCAAAACTCATGTCAGCCGTCCAGTGAAGCACAATGATTTTAGGTTCTATCTCAATGTTCTCGACCTCAAAACCGTAATGTTTTTTAATATACTCTTTGGTGAGGTCAATACGTTCTTGCCCAAAGTCAATGGGTTTATCTATAATTTTAATCTCACTTGCTTCATTGGCACATGCCAAAAAAGTTAATGCACTTAATGTCAATAATATTTTTTTCATCTTTTTAATTCCTTAATTATAAAATAGGCTATTTTACTTGCCACTTCGCCGAGTCTTGGTTTGAGCCAATCGGTCTGTTTTTTACACGTTATCTCACCTAACTCTAAAACTAAAAAGCCTTTAGAGGTGGTGACTTTGGAAAAGCCATAATAGTGACTTAAGTTCTTAGTATAGTTATCTTTATGCCATTTAAAGGGAAAAAACTTCCCATACTCTTTTCGCCAATGTCTTGCTAAAACAGTAGAAGCATTAGAGCCATCATGTCCAATAGATGCTCCTGTCTTACACTCTTTTTCAGAACCATCAAAATGAATGGCAACAGCTAAGACAGCACTGGTTGTAGGGATTTTTGCCCCTACTCTCTCTACTGCTATGCCTCTTTTTCTTAAAATATCTTCCACTCTTATGGCAACGCGTTCGTTCCATTTAGATTCTATCAAACCATTGTGTACTGAACCAATATTTCCCGTGGTTCTTCCCACATGACCTGCTTGAATGAGTACTGTTGTGTTTAAACCTCTCCCACTCCAAATGGCATAGATTAACAAAGCAAACATTCCCCATGCCAAAAACATTAAAACTTTTCTATCATTCACCGATGTTCTCCCCCTTTAAGTTTACGGATATAGCAGATACTTTTGACGTATCTGTTTAAATCTATTTAAGCCTTTTTGCCAACTTTGTTTGATTTGTTTGGCACTTTTCCCTGCTAACACAGCTCTTCGTAAGCTATTTGAGCCTGCTAGTTTATCTATGAAGTGGTTCTTTAAAAAAAACTTCTTTTTATAAGGGTAATGCTTATAAGCATCTAATAAATAATTTAAGTTAATGCCCCCATAAGCATCGGTTGGCTCAAATGACAAATCTACTCCATAACATTTTTTATTTTGATGTTTTGGGTGTTTTGCTCCTTCACGTGAAATCGGCGTAAAAGAGAATTTTTTCTTCGTATAGTAAGGCGAACCATAGAGCTGAAACTGTTGCATTGTTCCTCGTCCAGCTGAGAAAGTTGTTCCCTCAAAAAATGCCAACGAGGGGTAGAGATAGACCGACAAATCATTAGGTA
>JALSQB010000094.1 GCA_026985655.1 Campylobacteraceae bacterium
ACCATAAAAGGAACAATTTTCTCTGCCACCGTGGCAATTCGCTTAATACCCCCAATAATCACTAAGCCTGTAATCCCTGCCATAATCAATCCAAAGACCCAAGGGTAGCTACTAAAAAATGGTATTTGATTTTGAACAATACTTAGCGATTGAGAGATTTGAAAGGTATTTCCTGCTCCCAATGCCCCAAGTATCATAAAGAAAGCAAAAACCATTGCCATATATTTACCTGTTTTTGCCATACCTTTATCGGCTAAGCCACGGGAAAGATACTCCATTCCCCCACCCATAATGGTTCCATTAGGGAGAAACTCTCTATATTTAATGGAGAGTGTGACTTCAGTAAACTTCAGCGTCATTCCCAAGAAACCTGCCAATATCATCCAAAAAGCAGCCCCTGCTCCACCTAGTGAGATGGCAATAGAGACCGCAGCAATATTACCAATACCTACGGTAGCCGATAGTGCCGTTGCTAAAGATTGGAAAGGAGAGATAACTCCTTTATCCTCTTTGGTTTTGTATTTACCTCGTACAATTGCCAGTGAGTGTGAAAACATTCTAAGATTGACAAAACCCATTTTAAGTGTCAAAAAAACACCCGAAACAATAAGCAGTGCTACCACAAAGGGGAAGGTCGCCCCCTCTACTTGACCTAAAAATATATCAAAAAATAAAATTTTGTTAAAAAAAGCATTAATTGCGACAAACAGTTCATTCATTATCATTCCTTATCTATTAAAATAGATTATATAATGAAAAACTTAACTAAAAATAAATATCTGATTAATTGAAAAACTCTTTGACCTCTACTAAAAAATCATCAATATTGTTTTTAATCTTCACAAAGTCTTCATTTTCAGCATACTGGAGTAGCTCCCCTGCTTTTTTTGAAAGCTCTTCAAGCCCTAAATTTGCCAAAATACCTTTAATTCCATGCAAATTTAAAATTAACATTTCGCTTTTCTTTATACGTATGCCCTTCTCTATGCCCTTAATGTACTTTTTCAATCCCTCTTCAGCCATTGCAATAAAATTATTGCCCGTCTCCTCATCAAAATAAGTTTTAAAATGTGCTAAAGCCCTATTGCGTAAGCTATTGTTCTGTTTATGTTCTAAAGGAGAGAGTAGTTGAGCAAGTCTAGCTTCAATATCTTTAGGTGACAATGGTTTTTCAATAAAATCATTCATACCTGCTTCTTTAGCTTCACGCTTATTTTCCTTATAAACATTAGCAGACATACAAATAATAGGAATTTCACTATTAAGCCTACGTATTCTTTTTGTGGTTTCAATGCCATCAAGTACAGGCATTTTTAAATCCATAAAAATAATATCATACTGACTTTTTTTCAACTTATCAAGTGCAACTTGACCATTTTCTGCACTCTGTACATCAATGCCAAAAAATATACTAAACATCTCTTTTAAAAATTTTCTATTAAAAGTAAGGTCTTCGACAATTAGCACCCTTAAATGCGCATAGTGTTGTTCTTTTTTTACCAATGAAGTATGCGTATGTTGAAGCACTTTGCTTCGCTTTAATTTAGATTTCTCACAATAAAATGTTACCTGAAAAGAACTCCCCTCTCCCTCTTTAGAATGAACTTCAATCTTCCCACCCATTAAAGTTGCCAATTGATAGGAGATATAAAGCCCTAGTCCTGTTCCCTCTTCTACATCAGTTGAAGTAAAAGGTTCAAAAAGGCTCTTTTTAACTCTGCTAGGAATACCCAAACCTGTATCTTTCACCTCAACCACTACTTCTAATTGATGATTGATTGGTTTTATCTCCAGTAAGGTAAATTCAATTTTACCAGATTTTGTAAATTTAACTGCATTGCTTAGAAGATTGGTAAAAATTTGTTGTACCCGTTTTTTATCTACAAAAACATAATAATCCAACGCAGGAATAGCACTAATAAACTCTACCTCTTTAGAGATTTTAGATTCAACCATATTGGCACAATTTAACAAGATACTGTCCAGTGATTCTTCTTGTAAACTTAGTTCAATTTGATTCTCTTTGAGCTTAGAGACATCTAACAAATCACCCAATAGTGCCATCAAAAAATCAGCACTTTCATTTAATTGTGCCAAATATTTAATTTGTTGTTGGGTTAAATCTGTCTCTCCAAGTAAAGCACTGTTACCCAATACAGCCGTTAAAGGTGAACGAATTTCATGGCTCATAGAAGAGATAAAAATCTGCTTGTTTTCTAAAGCTTCATCTAACTCTTTATTAACATAATAGAGTAGATTATAAATTGTTAATTTGTCTTTTTCTAACCTAGCACACTTCTTTTCTAGTTTTTCAACTCTTTTTTTTAACGCTTTTTTTTTCACTATTTTTCTCTTAACTGTACAGTTACAAATGTTTCATTATGCAAAGCATTACCCTTAGGTACAGATGCAATTTCACCATAGGCATAAAACCCAATAAGTGGTGCTTTGGCTGTTTGCGTGTATGCCATTTCAATCTCTTTGAAAGCATGTTTACCCAATAAGTTTTTATGGGCAACACAAGGAAAAACCAATGTCAAATCGGATTTAAACTCTTTTTTATCGCTCAAACTATTAACAATACTATTTTTCACATAGTCAATAACATCAATACCCACAGGCGTAGAAATTCTAACCTTTGAACCCTCTGGAATATGTCCTGAAAATAGCAATGAACCATCTTCATTAATTTGGATAGCAGCTCTATAGATAAGTTCTCCACTTTGTAAAAGTACTTCTAAGGGATAGTCTATTCCCATAATAGGCATGTCTTCAGAATCAATCTGTAAATACTCTTTGTAAAATTCTAATGCTGGTTTATTGTCAATGGTATAGACAATATTTTTTTTCGCTTTCGTCACAACACACTGTATGCCAATCCCTTTCCAACCTAATCCACATGCCATGAGCATCTCAATTTTATCTCTATCTATTGCCAAAGCAAGTACTCCATTGGAGAGTATTTTTTTATTAGAGAAGACATAGGTTTGTTTAAAATGTCCATCATCAGCTGCTACGGCACCAAAAAATAGCTTAATCTCTTTTTGAAGTCCATTAATATAGCTTTCATTGTCAAAGTCCAATCCTGAAGTAATGGTAAGTAAAGCAACATGGTTAAACTGCTTTGATGCCCATTTCCCGACTCTCTTTCCATAGTGTACATAAGATTCGTCTTTCATCTTCTTAAGTTTAATTTTAAAGGCACTTTTATCCAAATTTGTTAGCATACATGTGATACTTTGTTCTTTACTATTTGAACCTAAATTCTCATCAGCATAGACCTCACCATGCGTGGTTGAACCCACCACAATAAAACTGTATTTTTTTAATTTTTTTACCAAATACTCAATATCATATTCAATAGACAGATAAATAAATGCCAATGTTGGCTTAAATTTTTTTGTAATACTAAGCTCAATCTCTTCTATCAATGTATCAACACAAAAAGCATTAATTATTTTATGTTGCATCTTAAACGACTCCCTTGCTTAACAAATCATAAATAGTCTCTTCAAAGACAGAGAAATCAAAAGGTTTTGTTAAACATACTTTTGCCCCAATCTCTTCTATCTCTCTTTTATTTAGTCTATCGGTGGTCATCAGGACAATCAAAGAAGTACATTCAATTTTTTTACTATTTTTGATTTTTGCTAAAAGTGCTTCTCCATTCATCTTTGGCATATATAAATCCAATAAAAGCATGTCATATTCACGTACACTAAGTAGTTCCAGTGCTTCTTCTCCATCAGAAGCTTGATGAATGGTCATATTAGGAATATGTTTTAACATACTCACAATCAATTCCAGAGTAAAAGGGTCATCATCGACAATCAATATGTGAAGTTCCTTAAATATATGCCAATCCATTACTTCCCTTTTTTAAGTATTTGAATTTAGTATATAGAAATAAATCTAAAATAAACATAAATTAAATGTGATTTAAATGTGATTCAAAATTTTAATTACTTTTTACACAGTTTAATACATCAATATATCTTGATATATTAAACTATAATCAGCTATACTCTTAAAAAATTTAACACGAAAGCTTATCAAATGAGTAACAAAGTTCTTATTTTATGTACAGGAAACTCTTGTCGAAGTATTATTGCTGAAGCCCTTATTAACAAAGAGCTAGAGGGCATTGAAGCCCATAGTTCAGGGGTGAAACCCAGTGGAAAAGTCAATCCCAATGCCCAAAAAGTTTTAGAGGAAAATAGTGCTTGGCAAGAACATTATCACTCTAAAACTTTAGATGAAGTTGAACATATTGACTTTGATTTAGTCGTCACGGTGTGCGACCATGCCAAAGAGCATTGTCCTATTTTTAAGGGTGATACCAAAGTCATACACCTAGGGTTTGAAGACCCAGATGGAGAAAATTATGAAGCGTTTGAAAAAACTTACTTAGCTATAAAAGAGCAACTACTGCCAAAAATCAAACAAGAACTTAAAGGAGAGACAATGCAAAAAAAAGTATTTAAAATTAAAGAGGGTGTCAATATTAACTTTACAGGAGTCGTACAAAAACAACAAATTGTTAAAATGGTCGAAAACTGTGCCACAGGAGCGTGTGAGTGTATGAGTGAAGCAACCAAAAAGAAGATTACCAATATGCAAGTAGAGGGGAAAGATGGAGATGTAGCACTTAAACTTTCAGGTGAAATCTCTAAAGAGGAGATAGAAAACGCCTTAGCCAAATCAAAAGTTTTAAATCCATAAAATGGATATTTTTCTAAAAACCATAAGTTCACTCAATGATGAGACACGCTTAAAGATTTTACACTTCATTGACCACAATGGTGAAGTTTGTGTTTGTGACATTGAGAGCAGTTTTGAGATGATACAATCACGCATCTCTCGACATCTAAAAATCTTAAAAGAGGCAGGTTTTTTAAAAGTAGAACGCCGTGGTCGTTGGGCATTTTACAGCATACGCACCCCTCTTGATAAATTTCGACAATCTATTTTAGAGGAGATAAGCTATTTAAACATCTCCCTCCCACCCCTCAACAAGGAATGTAATGTTACTCGCTAGTTTAGTTTTTTTACTCACCCTCATCTTCATTATTTGGCAACCCAAAGGCTTATAAATAGGCACAACAGCCATCATTGGTGCAGTTGTTGCTTATGCCCTTGGCATTGTTGCCTATGCTGACCTCTTTACTGTTTTTGACATTGTATGGGACGCAACTTTGGCGTTTATTGGTATTATCATTCTCTCTATGGTACTCGATGAGATAGGCTTTTTTGAATGGTGTGCCATCAAAATGGCAAAGCTCTCCAAGGGCAATGGACATCTTATGTTTGTCTATGCCTTACTCTTAGGGGCATTTGTCTCGGCACTCTTTGCCAATGATGGGGCTGCGTTAATTTTGACCCCTATTTTACTGGCAAAAATGAAAATCTTAAAACTCAATGCAAAAACCATTTTAGCGTTTCTACTCGCAGGTGGCTTCATTGCTGATTCGGCTTCCTTGCCTTTTGTCTTCTCCAATCTTACCAATATTGTCACAGCCAACTACTTTAGCATTGGGTTTGCAGAGTATTTAAACACGATGATAGTTCCTTTTGTCGTCTCGGTAGTGGTCTCCATTGGGCTTCTTTGGCTTGTGCTTAGAAAAGATATTCCCACAAAAATTGACATTAGCCTACTCAAAGATGAGAATGAAGTGTTAAAATCTAAAACACTCTTTTTGTTTTCATGGTTTTTCTTAGCCCTACTTATTGCTGGGTACTTTATTGGCGATAGCTATGGTTTACCTGTCTCACTCTTTGCCTTAGGTGGAGGAATTATCTTTCTACTTATTGCCACTTACTTAAAAACAGTCAATGCCAAAGCCATCATAAAAAATGCTCCTTGGCAGGTCGTCTGGTTTAGTATTGGGCTTTATGTGGTAGTCTATGGGCTTAAAAATGCAGGACTCACCGACTATCTAAGCCTCATACTTCAAGACCTCTCCACAAGAGGAGATGCCATTGCCATTGTAGGAACAGGATTTATTTCGGCATTTCTATCAGCCATTATGAACAATATGCCAACGGTGATGATTATGGACATTGCTCTTGTTGATGTGAGTAACCAAGCCTTAGCCTATGCCAACATTATCGGTTGTAACTTAGGACCTAAAATGACCCCATTTGGAAGTTTAGCCACCCTACTTTGGTTACACGTCTTAGCACAAAAAGGAGTTAAAATCGGATTTTGGCAATACAGTAAGTTTGGTTTAATGATTACCCCACCTGTATTGTTGGTGGTGTTATTGAGTTTGGCGTATTTGTAGGTCGGTTTCCCCCGATGCCGACAAACATTCGCACAAAAAAAGAATAGATGCTTCAATGCAAATTTTCATCTATTTATAGGCAAATGTTTATTTGTTTTATTGGGTTTTTTATTTATGCCTGTTTACGTCGGCATCGGGGAAACCGACCTACGCCGTTTCCAATGTTATTTTATGCACTTTTTAATTTGACGAATTATTTTAGCTACTTAATCTGTTCCAACATAACATTAAACGACTCTTCAAAGGCGATAAGTCCCTCATCAAGCAGTTGTTTATAAATCTTCTCCATGTTAAAGCCATTGTCTTCTAAATTCATAAAGTATCCGTTAATCACCGATGGTTCTAAAGGTAAAGCCTCTTGATTATCTGAAGTTGTAATATGTGCTTCAATGGTTGCTAAAGGAGCAGTATTTACAGAATGAGCAGCCATAAGCCCTTTGATGTAGTAGTTCGGTTCTAAAGCATCACCTTTAACCCCTGTACTTGCAAACAAAGCTCTAATGTTTGGTACTTCATTCCCCTCTATCATATTGTAAATTTTTGCAGCATTATAGATACCTGTTTTAGCAGGGTCAATTCCTGCTTCTTCAAGTTCTGCATCTAAGGCACGGTCAAAACGACTTACAAAAACAGAGATGACACCTTCAACACGACAAGCACCATAGTTTTCGCCTTGCTGAATTCCTTTTCGCATGGCTTTAAAACATTGAGTTGCTTGTTTTGGAGAGAAGACCAAAGTGGCATTAACTGAAATTCCCTCTGACATTAACGCTGTCATAGCGTCATATCCAGCTGTCGTTGCAGGGACTTTTACCATAACATTAGGTTCACCAATGGCTTTAAAAAGGCGTTTACCCTCTGCGATTGTTCCCTCTGTATCATTACATAAAAAAGGATCAACTTCAATGGAGATATAGCCATCATTTCCCTCATCATAAAGAGGTCGAAGCATCTTTGCAGCCGTTCTAATGTCTTCAATTGCTAAGGCTTCATACTTCTCTTTGGCTGTTTTACCTGCTAAAGAATCCAACTGCTCTTTATATGCAGGAGAAGTGGTAATAGCATTAGCAAAAATAGCAGGGTTTGAGGTTGCACCATTTACAATACCTTTTTCCAATAGCTTAGAAAACTCATTTTTAAGATAATCTCTCTCTATAAAATCCAACCACAATGAAAAGTTAATTTCTCTGTTTACCATACCTTGTATTCCACCTATTATTCGTGATATTGCCAACTCCAGCTACTCCATGCACCAAAGTCGGTATTTTTCTCTAATGTTTTTTCTAATCTATCTAAAAAATCATTACGTTCAATGAGTTTTGCACCCCACCGAACTAAATGAGGGGTCTCAACTTGACAGTCAATAAAATCATAACTTTTTTTCACACAAATATCACTTAATGCATAGAGAGAAACACGAGAAGCATCAGACATTAAAGAGAACATCGATTCGCCAAAAAATGCTCCACCTAAAGCCAAACCATAAAGCCCCCCAACAAGCTTACCCTCATAGTAGGTCTCAACAGAGTGTGCAAAGCCCATATCATGCAGTTCTATATAGGCTTCTTTCATCTCTTGGGTAAGCCAAGTTCCCTCTTGTCCTGCTCTAGGAACTTCGCCACAGTAACCAATGACTGCTTCAAAATTTCGGTCAAACTTTACTTCAAAGCCTTTGTTTCTAAGCACACGTCTAAAGGATTTATTGGTTTTAAAATCTTGGGGGAAAAGAAGCAAACGAGGATTTGGTGACCACCATAAGATGGGGTCTTCATCACTGTACCAAGGAAAAATCCCCTCACGATACGCTTTTAAAATACGATTAGGATTTAGGTCGCCTCCATAGGCGAGTAAACCCTCTTCACTTGCATCTTTTGCTGAAGGAAAAAGATGCGATGTTTTACGCAATTCAGGCAGATAAAATCCATCATCATATATTGAAGACAAAGTCTAATTTCTCCTGTTTATAGGTCACTTTCACCGTTCCACCCTCTTTTAACTCGCCAAATAAGATTTCATCTGTTAAAGCCTCTTTTATCTTGTTGTCAATAACACGAGCAATCTCTCTTGCCCCATAAATGTCAGAATATCCCTCTTTAGCAATATAGGCACGTGCTTTTTTACCCAACTTAATCTTAATCTTTTTACTTGCCATCTGTTCATTGAGTTTGTCAATTTCACGCTCAACAATTTGTTCAATCACTTCCAATGAGAGATGTTTAAACTCAACCACCGAACTCAAACGGTTTCTAAACTCTGGCGAGAAATAATCTTTTAAGGCATTCTCTGTTTTAGTACTATTGTCTTTGTTGAAGCCCATTACATTTGCCTCTTTTGTACCAAGATTTGAAGTCATAATGAGTACCACATTTTTAAAATCACTTACCATGCCGTTGTTATCGGTTAATTTTGCTCCGTCCATCACTTGCAGTAAAATATTCATAATATCAGGGTGAGCTTTTTCAATCTCATCAAGTAACAATACCATGTGTGGATTTTTCTTAGTCATCTCTGTTAAAAGACCACCTTGTTCATACCCAACATACCCAGGAGGCGCTCCAATAAGGCGAGACATACTATGTTTTTCCATGTATTCACTCATATCAAGTCGTTCAAAATGAATGTTCATACTTTGGGCGATTTGTGTACTCAAGGCTGTTTTTCCTACCCCTGTAGGTCCTACAAATAAAAATGAACCTATTGGAGAGTTGGCTTTGTTAAGTCCAGCATAAGAGCGTTTAATCGCTTGAACTACTGTATCAACTGCATCATCTTGACCAATAATTTTTGCTTTAATATCTTTAGCCATATTTTTAAGTTTACTCACATCATTCGAAGAAACAACGGTCGATGGAAGTTTTAACATACGTGCAACAGATGCTTCTATATCGCTAGAACTCACCGTAACATCTGCTTCTCCACGCAACATAAAGTGTGCGCCGACCTCATCAATAATATCCATCGCTTTGTCTGGTAAAAATCTATCGTGTAGATACTTCACCGACAAATCAACAGCTGATTGTAAGGCTTCCTCTGAAAAAGTAATTTTATGATAGGCTTCATATTTGGCTTGAATACCTTTTAAAATGGTCAAAGTATCTTCAACTGAAGGTTCATCTATGTCTATTTTAGAGAAACGACGAGAGAGTGCTTTGTCTTTGTCTAGGTGGTTTCTAAATTCAGCATACGTTGTTGCCCCAATACACTTTAACTCCCCTCTTGCCAAAGCAGGTTTTAGGAGGTTTGCAGCGTCCATACTTCCCCCACTTGTTGCCCCTGCTCCTACTAAAGTATGAATTTCATCAATAAATAAAATTGCCTTATCAATGCTTTCAAGTTCACTTAAAACACCTTTTAGGCGTTTTTCAAAGTCTCCTCTGTATTTTGTTCCTGAAATCATAGCACCCATATCTAAAGCAAAAATTTGTGACCCTTGGAGTATGGCAGGTACTTTCTCTTCTGAAATAAGTAGTGCTAAGCCCTCTGCAATTGCTGTTTTTCCTACCCCTGGTTCACCCACTAAAAGAGGATTGTTCTTTTTACGACGACATAAGGTCTGCATCACACGGTCTATCTCATCATCTCGTCCAATAATAGGGTCAATTTTCCCTGCCTTAGCCACTTCTACGAGTTCTACCGTAAAGCCTGCAAGATTAGGATACTCTTCTTCATCAGCATCTGCCCCATCAACAACGGTATGTGAAATCACTTCCAAAATATCTAAGCGTGTAATCCCCTCATGCGTAAGAACCATGCATGCATACGACTCTTCTTGAGTATAAATCGAAGCGAGTAAATCTCCAATGGTCGCTTCTGATTTTCCCGAAGCATTAATGTGAGAAATCATCTCATTCATTACATTTGAGAGGGCAACGGTTTCATAAGGGTTATGTTCTTCTGCTTCTTCTAATGTCTCCATAATAGGGTTGTTGTTTTCAATATAATCAAGAACCAACTCCCTCATTGTTGCAATATTTCCCCCTACTGCCTTTAAAATCTCTTCCCCTTCACTACTTTTTAAAATCGTTAAAAAGATATGTTCCAAAGTAAGATACTCATGCTTATTTGCCTTTGCATACCTCACAGAGTCTCTAAAAATATTGTTCAATTCTCTACTTATCATTTTTTCTCCTTTAAAATGTATTGCTTACTATACTTCTTCCATCGTGGCTAAAAGTGGAAAACCATTGGTTTTAGCCAACTGTTTAACCTGATGGACTTTTGTCTCTGCAATTTCATGGGTAAAAATCCCACAAATTCCTTTTCCTGCGTGATGAATTTCAAGCATAATTTTTTCTGAATCGGCTAAATTCTTATGAAATACATGCATTAAAACTTCTATCACAAACTCCATGCTTGTGTAGTCATCATTATGTAATAATACTTTATATTGCTTCGGTAATTCCAAAGCCAAACCAGTATCTAGTTCTTCTTCTATTTTTGGCAAGACATTTTCCTCTGTTCCTTGTTGGTTATCTTAGTATAGCAGTATTATGTTAGAATTTCAATAATTTCTTTGGAGTTTACTAATGAAACCACTATTCATAACTGCTACCAATACTAATGTTGGTAAAACTTATACAACGCTAAAACTTATAGAGAGCTTTTCTAAGCAAGGGATAAGTGTCGGCGTATGCAAACCCATCGAAACAGGAGTAATCACAGAACCCCTTGATGCCAAAGCACTTTTAGAAGCTGTTCAAAAGCACAATCCAAAGTTCAAAAATTTAAAACCAAAAGATATTACAGCCTATACGTTTGAACTCCCCGCGGCTCCTTTTTGTGCTGACACGCAACAAATAATAAAAATAGAAGTCATAAAAAATAAAATAAACGAACTCCAAAAACTGTGTGATTTACTCATCATAGAGGGTGCTGGAGGGCTTATGGTTCCCATCACAAAAACATACAAAATGATAGACTTAGCCAAAGAGCTAAACTTAAAAACGCTTTTGGTAACGCCCTCAAAACTTGGTTGCATTAATGACACACTCTTAAGCATAGAAGCGTTAAAAAATTATGACATCTCTTTTGATTGGTGCGTTAATCTCTTTGAAGATAAAGAGGAGTTTAATAAAGTTACCAAACCCTATTATGATGCTGTTTTTGAGAAGTGGTGGCATTTAGATGAGGGCTACAAGAAATAAATAAATAAATTATTTACCTAAAAGGAAAATTATATATGCACTGGATTTATTTAGCATATGAATTAGTATAAAATAATAGGTGTTTTATCTATAGTTTTTGGTGTTGTTTTATTAAAACTTCAAGCCTCTGCATAAAAAGATACTAGATAGTGTTACTCTGCTAATGCCAATGAGCGTCAATCCCTCACAAAACAAAAGGTACAAAATACTTAGTTCTCTGCTTATACGCCACATAATCAGCGTTCTCTTCTATCCATAGGGCTTCTTCTTTTTTTGCTTTTAGATAAAGTGCCAAAAGGAGTAATACGAAAAAGAAAATCTCATAAAGTGTAGGTGTAGCAATAACTAGCCCCAACATCATTAAAAATACCGAAAAGTACATAGGGTGGCGTATGTATTTGTAAATTCCTGTGGTGATGAGTTTGGCATTCTCTTTTAGTTTGGGTTGAATGTTAAAATTGCCTAATCTGTTGTGAAATAATGCCCATATTCCAATGCTAAGACCCAACATAAAAATGAGTACGGCTAAAGGGTGATAAAAAATTCCATCTGAAAACAAAAGCATCAACCCCATAGATAAAAACTGTATGGCAACCAATGATTTAGCGTAAAGTGAGTCTGACATAAGTGAACCTTTTTTCATATTATAGCGATTATTTTTCTTTTAGATTTTTGGGTTTTAGTTTATTCTCTCATTCCACATCTCTAAAACTTCATCAACGGTAATACTATCTGCTTTACGTTGAAATGATTCTAACTCATCTTTAAATATTTCAATATAAACATCAGGATATTTTGCATAGCCTTTTGAGCCGTATTTATCTTTAATATGTTCATAGACATCTTGGGCATTTCCATTGTTAAACTTCATAGAACGAATAACCACCTCTTCTAAATTAGGTTCTCCTCTATCGGCTGAAGATATGAGTGCTGAAAGTTTGGAGTAAAATTCTCCTTTAAAACTGGCTCGATGCTCCAAAACAGCGTGGGCTACCTCTTTTAATG
>JALSQB010000095.1 GCA_026985655.1 Campylobacteraceae bacterium
GGTGACAATGTAGTAGAAGTTATGGCAACAGGAGGAGACGCGTTCCTTGGTGGAGATGACTTTGACAACAAAATCATTGACTTTGTAGCAGAGGAATTCAAATCTGAAACAGGTGTAGATATTAAAGCTGATGTTATGGCACTTCAAAGAGTTAAAGATGCAGCTGAAAATGCGAAAAAAGAGCTTTCATCTTCAACAGAAACAGAGATTAACTTACCGTTTATTACAGCTGATGCAAGTGGACCAAAACACCTTATTCAAAAGATTACAAGAGCAAAATTTGAATCTTTAATTGATGATTTAGTGGCTTCAACCATTAAAACCATTAAAGGGGTATTGGCTGATGCAGATGTTTCTACTTCTGAAATTAACGAAGTTGTAATGGTTGGTGGTTCAACAAGAGTACCATTGGTTCAAGAAGAGGTTCAAAAATTCTTTGGAAAAGAGCTTAACAAATCAGTAAACCCAGATGAAGTTGTTGCACTTGGTGCTGCCATTCAAGGTGGAGTGCTTAAGGGTGATGTTAAAGATGTACTTTTACTAGATGTTACACCATTAAGCCTTGGAATTGAGACTTTAGGTGGGGTTACTACTAAAGTAATCGAAAAAGGAACAACCATTCCTGCTAAAAAGTCACAAGTGTTCTCAACAGCAGAAGACAACCAACCAGCTGTTAGCATTAACGTACTTCAAGGTGAAAGAGAGTTTGCAAAAGACAACAAACAACTCGGTATGTTTGAGCTTAGAGACATTCCAGCTGCACCAAGAGGTGTACCACAAATTGAAGTGACATTTGACATTGATGCCAACGGTATCTTAACTGTTACAGGTCAAGACAAAGGAACAGGTAAATCACAAGACATTAAGATTACTGGTTCGTCAGGACTTTCAGATGAAGAGATTGAAAAAATGGTTCAAGATGCCGAAGCAAACAAAGCTGAAGATGAGAAGAAAAAATTATTGGTAGAGACCAGAAACCAAGCAGATGCTTTAGTTCACCAAACTAAAAAGTCATTAACCGACCTTGGTGAAAATTTTGATGCAACTGAAAAAACAGCGATTGAAACAGCTATTGCTGATGTGGAAGCCGTTCTTAAAGAAGAGTCTGCGACCAAAGAGCAAATTGAGGAAAAAGTTAAAGTATTGACTGAAAAATCTCACAAACTAGCTGAAGCTGCTTATGCCAAAGAGCAAGGTGGTGACAAAGAGAAAGCTGCTAAAAAAGCAGATGAAGATGACATTATTGACGCTGAAGTAGAGTAATCTACTTCTTCTCTCCACTCTCCCTTTGAGACAAGCGTTTTGCTTGTCTCTCTTACAAGTAATATTTTTAAATAAAAATGAATATGTTTTATTAAGTTTTATTTAGTTTTTTTTAGTTATAATTCCTACATACACAAAAGGATTTATATGAAAAAATTAATGTTTATACTGGCTTTCTTAAGTATATCTGTCAATAGTATCTATGCTATGAAGATTCAATTCGACCAATGGAAGTATGATCTGCTCTTTGACTCCCCTGTGATTCAGTTGAAATTCGATACAAAAACCATAGAGGAAGCAATGGGAAAAAATAAAAATAATTGGGTAGCTATTTATAAAAAAGGAGCTTCAAATGATTGGAAAAATGTTATCCAATGGTCTTGGGTAAAGGATTTACCAAGAATGCTTTTTTATGAGGGAACAGAAGTCTATCGTTACTTTAAGTACAATCTACCAAATGGAGAGTATGAATGTAGATTCTTTCTAAATAATACCTATGAAACATTTGCCTCATTTGCATTTACAGCAGATAAGGCAATAGATTATCCTAAGTTAAGCATAGCAAAACAAACAGAAGACCAAATTATTTTTAATTCGACCTATGAGAAAAAAACTTGGATAGGTATCTATCCAGCAGGTATTTCTAAAAATGATTGGAAATATGTTAAGGCTTGGACATGGGTTAAGAGTCAATCACCAAGTATTGATTTACAAGATCTACCTTGGGGTGATTATGTAGCTAGATTATTTTATAATAACTCGTATAAAGCTGAAAAAGAGATAACTTTTTCACATAATGGCATAAACTAAGACAACGGTATTTCTGCTATGAATATTCAATTTAGCCAATGGAAGAAAGGTACATTCTTTGAAGTCCCTTCGATTGAGTTGGAATTCGATACAAAAATCATAGAGGAAGCAATAGGAAAAAATAAAAATAATTGGGTAGCTATTTATAAAAAAGGAGCTTCAAATGATTGGAAAAATGTTATTAAATGGTCTTGGGTAAAGGATTTATATAGTGTACCTAGTGATGAACCAGCAGTCAAGCGTTACTTTACCTATACTCTACCAAATGGAGAGTATGAGTGTAGATTCTTTTTAAATAATACCTATAAAACATTTGCCTCATTTTCATTTATAGCAGATAAGTCAAGAGATTGCTAAACGGAATACTCAAGATATTGAACGATTTAATCTTAGAATGCGAATGGTTTTAGCTAGACTTCAACGTAAAACTATTAAGCTTTCTAAGTCTTGGGAAAGGCTTGACTATTCTGTGAATCTTGTACTTAATCGTTATAATAATAAACTAATTTGAGATGCACGACCAATATTCATACTTCCCTAACTTCTCACATTTCGCTATACTCTCAACATGAAACTTAAACTAGCCACCTTCAACCTCTACCAATTTGTCGAACCTCCTTATGCGTGGTACACCAAAAAAGAGCGTTTTACGCCAGAACAATGGCTTGAAAAAACGGCTTGGATAAAGAGCCAAATTCTTAAAATGGATTGTGACATTATTGGGTTTCAAGAGGTTTTTTCACGTGATGCATTAGAGAGACTTGTTAAAGAGTTGGGCTATGACTATTTTGAAACGGTTGATGAAGCGAAACTGCATAAAAAAACTTATCTTAGTACCACCGTTGCCATTGCTTCAAAGTATCCCATCAAAAAAATTCAGCGTGTTAGGGTACATATTCCTAGTTTTGAAAAACATGCGTTTGTGGGGTATTATGCTTTTGCTAGAGTGCCAATAAAAGCGACCATTGTGCTACCCGATGAACAGGAACTTGTGGTCTATGTTGTGCATCTAAAATCAAATAGGCTTAATGAGTTTGAATATAAGTTTAGAGCAGAGCATAGCCTAGAACATAAACAAAAATCAGTAGCAAAAGCTTTAGAGGGGACAA
>JALSQB010000096.1 GCA_026985655.1 Campylobacteraceae bacterium
TGATGAACAAAAGTGAAGAGACCAAAAGCATCGCCCAAAGTGCAAATGCCATTGCGATGTTACATAAGAACTTAGACATCTATCTAAAAGAGAGCCATTTTAAAAAAGAGCCAACAGAAGTAGCCGTAGTTTTAGAGGAACAGATAGCCTATTTTAAATCTCTCTATGGCTACTTAAAATGGGAGTGTGAGATTTCCCCCTTAGTCATTGAGTCCAACTCTTTAGCCTTAAGCAGAATTTTCTACAACCTATTAAGCAATGCCTGTAAATACAACACTTCAAATGGTTCTATTAACATAGAGCTTAGCCATAACAAGTTAACTATTAGCAATGACTCCTATGAGGGAATTAAAAAGCCTAACAGAGTCTTTGAAAGATTTTACAAAGAGGGAGAGAGAGGATTGGGGATTGGTCTGCATATTGTAGAAAAACTTTGTGATGAGTTGGAGATAAAAAAGAGTTTAGTGCTAAAAGAGCGTGTCGTAACGATGACACTCTCTTTTAAAAGTTAAAGCTTATTGTCCTTTACTCTTTTGATTCTCTAAAATATAAGCTTCAATTTTAGCTTTTTCATTTAAACAAACAGAGTCTGCTAAGATAGATTCAGCTTTTGATGAATTATCTTTGTTAATAATACCTTGTGCAAAGAAATCACCACTAACTGCATCAGCATGAGCTGAAATCACTTCATAGGCACACAATGTTGTCGCCACTTTACTTACAGTAACTGTTGTTCCTGTTTGCTCTATTTGAGTGGTGTATTGATGATTAGTTTTCATATACGCTTCCATTAAAAATAGCTTATCCCATGCTCTTGGATTATCACCATTTTTAAGTTTGTTTACCATAAACTGAATATGGTCTGCCAACTTTGTAGCACCATCTTCTGTGCTTGCCGAGATAGTCCAGTCGATACTTTTCTTAGCCTCATCTTTAGTAGGTGTAGGAAAACCACTTGTTGAACCGTGGTTACTGTAGTTAGCATGATTACTTTTTAAGTAAGGAATGTTAGATTCTGTAGGGGCATCAGAAGCAGTAGTCTCTTCAGTTGTACTGTTTGAGTTTGTTGGCTCTTCTACTGTTGTTGTGTCATCGCCACATCCGATTAAAAATATTGAAGTAATTAGAGATAATGCTCCGAGTTTAATGGTTGTTTTCATTTAATATCCTTAAATTTTTGAGTTGTTTTAAGGATTATAGTTAAGTTTTATTAGCTATTTGTTAGTCTAACTTAATCGTCTTCCCCATTTAAAGTAGCGTCGGTATTCTCTAAATTTTGAGATAACAATACGTTTGTGAAAACGACTGGCATGAATAAATTTTCCATGACCTAGGTAGATACCCACATGGTTTACCCCTTTATGATGTTTGGAGTTAAAAAACACAAGGTCACCTCTTTTGAGGTTTCTTTTAGAAATTCGTTTACCAACTTTGGCTTGTTTCCAAGAGTTTCGTGGAATGTTAATACCATTCTCTTCAAAGACCTCTTTAGTAAAACCAGAACAGTCATAACCTCTTTGACCATTACCACCCCAAACATACTTTATGCCCAGTTTTGCTTTTGCCATTTTGACAATGGAACTACTACTAGAGTAGTTGAAATCTTGAGCATTTAAAACAGTACTTGTTAAGATGAAGAGCGATAAGATTATAAAATTCTTACTTAATTTCATTAATATCCTTATGGGTAAAAAAGTCAAGAATTATACCTTGTAACTCTTTATATAAACTTATTTTTTAAATAAAAAATAAGTTTTCTAAGTTATTTAAATCAAAAATAGCAATAATAATTTTTATTTTAACATAAATTAATTATTTAAAATATCTTTCAAAATAGCCACTCTTAACGCTAATTGAGTATAATAACGAAAAATATTTGGGGGTGCAAAATGACATTAATTGAAAAAGTAAAAAAACGCGTTCGACTAACACAAGAGGAAGGTGAGGAACTTTATGAGTTAGATTTGTTTACATTGGGTGAATTAGCTGATGAAATTCGTCAAGAGAAATATGGTAAAAAATCTTACTTTAATATTAACCGTCACATTAACCCTACCAATGTTTGTGCCGATGTTTGTAAATTTTGTGCCTACTCAGCAACACGTAAAAATCCTAACCAATATACCATGAGCCATGAACAGATATTGGAAATAGTAGATAACTCTGTTAAAATTGGGGCAAAAGAGATGCACCTTGTTTCAGCCCATAATCCCAAAGATGGGGTAGAGTGGTATATGGGTGCATTTAGAAAAATCAAAGAGAAGTACCCTAACTTACATGTAAAGGCTATGACCGCAGCAGAAGTAGATTTTTTGACCCGTGAGTATGGTATCTCTTATGATGAAGTCTTAGACCTCATGATAAAAAATGGTGTAGATTCTATGCCAGGTGGAGGGGCAGAGATATTTGATGAAAAAGTACGTGAATACTTATGTAAGGGGAAAGTTACCTCGGCACAGTGGTTAGAAATTCATGAAAAATGGCATAACAGAGGACGTAAGAGTAATGCTACTATGCTTTTTGGTCATGTAGAAACACGTGCGCATAGAATTGACCACATGATTCGGCTCCGTGAGGTACAAGACCGAACAGATGGCTTTAACTGTTTTATCCCTTTAGTTTATCAGCGAGAGAACAACTACATGAAAAATTGTAACTTTCCTTCAGGTCAAGAGATTTTAAAAACTTATGCCATTTCACGTATTATGTTGGACAATATTCCTCACATTAAAGCCTATTGGGTTACTGCATCTATTAACCTTGCACTCATTGCTCAAGAGTTTGGTTGTGATGATTTAGATGGTACGATTGAAAAAGAGTCTATTCAATCAGCAGCAGGAGCAAAGAGTTCTAAAGGCATGCAACTTGATGAATTTATAGAGCTTATTAAAAGTTCTGGGTTTACACCTGTACAGAGAGATTCCCTCTATAATGAATTGGAAGTACACGCATAATGAAAAAAATAGTCTATATGGGAACACCTAATTATGCCAAAGAGATACTTCAAGTACTGATTGATGATGACGTGATAAGCCTACCTTTAGTTCTCTCACAGCCAGACAGAAAAGCAGGACGAAAAGGTGAATTAAAAGCACCAGAAGTTAAAATATTGGCAGAGGAGCATGGTTTACAAATTTTACAACCTGAAAAACTTTCAGATGAGGGTGTTTTTGAAGCCATTG
>JALSQB010000097.1 GCA_026985655.1 Campylobacteraceae bacterium
GTGATTTGAATCCACAAAACGCACCGTTGCATGTCCTCCAAAACCTCTCTTAGTACGTATTTGCGGGTCAAACTCTATGTCAATATTATTAGCAGGTACATAATAAATTGGTTGAACATAGACCAAGCCCTCACTATCTGAAAGTTTTGCCTTAGGTAGCAGTAAACCAGAAGTTCGTTCCTCTACTGTTGAAAATGCCAAATAGGGAAAATAAAAAATAGGAACTTCAAAAAAAGAGAGTTTCACTTGATGTAAATCAATAAAGTTTTTATCTTTATGATAATTGGCTTCAGCAAAAGCCAAAGTCCAATCAGGTTTTTTCCGATTACAAGAGGAGAGAAGAGAATTATAAATTTTATAATTCTCTTCCACTTTTTCAGCCTTTTGGGCTGAAATCCATAAATCATCTTCAGTGGTTAAAAGTAACTCTTTAAAATCAACCAATTTTTTAGAAGTGTCAATATGTAAAGTCTCTGAAGCGACTTTGGTTTCATCTTGACGAATCATCTCAACTCCACCAGAGAGAACAAGTTGTGAACTATTTTTGTCATAAGTTGCTTTATCTGCTTTAATCAAAGCCCCATCATAAAGTAAAACAACATTACCCTTTGCTTCAAAAAAACCTTGTTTAGCAGAGAGTTCAGAAGCAAATACTTCTATGCTCTCTTTTCCCAAAAGATTTATAACAAAAAAAAGTAGCAAAAGTAGGCTACGCATCTATCTCCAAACAATCTGTATAATTTATATTCTATTTATTTAAAACTTGATAAGCAATATCGGTTCGACAATGTTTTCCTGCAAAATGCACTTGCCCTACTAACATGTAGGCACGTTGCTGTGCTTCTTTAATGGTATCACCCATTCCCACACAAACCAAAACACGTCCACCTGTGGCTAGAAGTTCACCACCCTCACCACGTGTCACTCCAGCGTAAGAGATGTGAGCATGTTCTTTAAATATCTCATCATGCACAATCTCATCGATAATAATTTCAGCAGGAGTTGAAGACTTATAAGGATAATCTCGACTTGCCATCACCACACCTACGGCATATTTGTCATGAAATTCAAGTTCTAAGTTTTTAAGGTCATGGGTCGCGCCTTTGTAGAACAAATCTAACACAGAAGATTTAATCAACGGCATTAGCTCTTCACACTCTGGGTCACCAAAACGGACATTATATTCTAAGATAATTGGCTCATCATTAACAACCATAACCCCAATAAAAAGTACCCCTTTAAACGGCATACCTTCAGCTTTCATACCCTCTAAAGTAGGCACAATTACCCGTTCATCTAACTTTTTATAAATCTCATCATTCACCAAAGGGGTTGGGGCATACGCACCCATGCCTCCTGTGTTTGGTCCTTCATCGTTGTTGTGCAGACGCTTATGGTCTTGGGCAGCAGGAAGTACCACATAATCTTCACCATCACAAAGGGCAAAAACAGAGAGTTCATAACCATCTAAAAACTCTTCAACAACAATAGAAGTTCCAGCCTCACCAAAGGAGTTTCCAGAGAGCATCTCACCCGCAGCCTTTTTGGCTTCGTTGTGATTTTGGGCAATAATTACCCCTTTACCCCCACAAAGTCCATCGGCTTTAACCACAATGGGTGCTTCAAGTGACATAATAAACTTATACGCCTCTTCCAAAGAGTCTGTTTCAATGTACTTAGCCGTAGGAACATTGTGCCGTGCTAAAAAGTTTTTCATAAAGATTTTAGAACCCTCAAGCTGAGCTGCTTGTTTTGAAGGTCCAAAGATTTTAAGCCCACGTGATTCAAATAAATCAACAATCCCTTCCACTAAAGGAGCTTCTGGCCCCACAATGGTAAGTTCTATGTTATTCGCTTCACAAAAATCAGCCAACTCAGCATGGTCTGAAATGGGTAAATTTAATCCCAACTCATCAGTTGCCCCATTACCTGGTGCAAAATATAAGGTATCTACCTGTTCATCTTTTTGAAGTGCCATTCCAATAGAATACTCTCGTCCACCAGCACCAATAATTAATACATTCACATAACGCTCCACAATAAAAATTGTCGCATTATACACTATTTATAATTGATAATTCCCCTATAATAAAATGTTTTTTTAAAAGGTGAAAGGAAAAGGTGAGCCGTCTGCTGAAGACAGAATTAATGAAAAGCCCCGAATAGCCGTTCTGTAAAAGGTCGGCCCTAAAAAGCCAACGGTGAAGGAGAGAGTTGTTTTTAGGGGGCATCTTCTCGCCAGACTAAGCTAAGCTCAAACGACGACACCCACACACCAACAAACTACATGTCCCTCAAAAGATAATGTTGGACCACAAAATAACAGTAGTCGAACCATCCAGGTTGAGAAAATTATAGCACGTTTTTTTAGAAATGTCACTACTTTTTGTAATTTTATTTGGCATCAATAATTTTATCGGCCTCTTTAAAGACTTTATCTATTTTATCATGAATCCACTTTTTATCCATCCACTCTTCAGGACGTACTTCAACCCCTTGAACCAAAATTCCAAAGTGTAAATGGTCACCTAAAGCCAACCCCGTTCTCCCTGTTTGTGCGATTACTGTACCTGCGGGAATAGTATCACCCTTTTGCACTAGAATATTTGAGCAGTGTCCATAAAGAGTAAAGAGTCCTAATCCGTGGTCAATCATTGGCATATTTCCATAAATTCCATTAAATTCATCATTGACCACAACTCCTGCATTGGAAGAGACAACTTTTGCCATTCGTGTACTTGCCATATCTAATCCTACATGATAAGAGTGAGATACTTCATGTGATTTATCAGAATAATAGTAATGTCGTTCATCTCCAAATGAAGCAACTTTCGCAGCATTTTTAAGAGGATAAAACTTATTAACTTTCCAAGAATCAAGCATCTCATCAGATACATTTTTTGCTAAGGCATGAATAACTTCTTCATTTTCAAGTCGCATTGTTTCATTAATGGCTTTTAACTTCTCTAATCTATTTTCTATTGTAGAGTATTTCGGTTCAGTGTCAATTAAATCAGAGATTTTTCCGTCAATAAATTTATCTTTAGCTTGAATCCAAGAAGTTTTATAGCGTTTAGCCAATAAATATAAAGGAATATTGGTAACACGTCTATTTCCTGCCATATCTTCAGCTCGAATATTTGCCACAAAATTTTCAGCATTAAAAGGCCATGCAAT
>JALSQB010000098.1 GCA_026985655.1 Campylobacteraceae bacterium
CGGTTACACCTGATTATTTTAATATGCCTGCTACTTCTTGTATTATTTTAGATAAATTGGGAATTAAAAATGTTCAAGCATTTGATATATCTGCTGCATGTTCGGGTTTTGTTTATGCTCTTTCTGTGGCGAAAGCTTTTGTTGAATCGGGCATGAAAAAACATGTACTTATTATTGGTGCTGAAAAATTTTCTTCTATTGTGGATTATACTGATCGAACAACTTGTATTTTATTTGGTGATGGTGCAGGAGCAGCTGTTATCTCTGCGACTGAAGATAAATCTGAAGCATTTATAGATGTTCACGCTTCTGCTGATGGATCATATGCTGACTTTTTGATGACTCCTGCTCCTGGTTCTGTTAATCCTATATCTCAAAAGGTTATTGATGAGGGTTTAAATTTTGTTTCTATGAAAGGAAATGAAACCTTTAAATTGGCAGTTAAAACCTTAACAAAAGATGTTAAAGATATTTTAGCTAAAAATAAAATAGCCTCTGAAGATATTCCTCATTTTGTTCCTCATCAAGCCAATTATAGAATTATTAAAGCAGTAGGTGATGCACTTAAAATGAAAGAGGAACAAGTGGTATTAACAGTCAATAAATACGGTAATACTTCAGCTGCTTCTATTCCTATGGCAATAAATGAAATTTGGGAATCGGGTCGCCTTAAAAAAGGTGAGCTGATGTTGCTTGACACTTTTGGAGGTGGACTTACTTGGGCTTCGGCACTACTTCCTTTTGCAGGAGAAAGCAAGTAGGGTACAATTTATTGCACCAAATAATCTTTTAAATAATGGTGCATTAAAATGACATCCTATAAGTTATGGAATTTTTTTAAACTTTCTATTTTTTGACAACTTTTATTAAATAATTCAAACTCTTCAATCTCCTCATTCAATAAATGTTTATGGCGTTCAAAAGATTTTAAAACGGTAGTGGCTTTACGGTGGGCATCTTTTCTATTTCGTTTTAGATGCTCAAAGCAAATAGCACCATTAATCAATCCTTTGGCTAAGTTCTTTAGGGAATGATTACTTTTACGAAGTGGATGCCAAGCTTCTTCGAGTGCTTCATGTGCTTCAAAATATGCTTCTGCTTCTAAGAGATTTAAAAAATCTTTTAATGCCTTTTTTAAATCATGGTTTTCTTTTATCAATTTTTTTTATCCTTTTGTTCTATCAAATTTATGAATATTTGTTATTAATTATTTATTTTAACGAAAAAGTGAGTTTTATCTTCTTATTTAGAAGATAAATATTGAAAAATAATCTGTTTAATGATAAAATTTTATAAAAAATGCTATTATATATTTATTATTTAGTCTTATCTCTAAATATAATAATTGTTATCAAAAAATTAGGAGGAAACATGAAGTTAGGTTTTTTAGTCGATCTTAATCTTTGCATGGGTTGTAAAGCTTGTGAGATTGCCTGTAAAGTTGAAAATGAAGTGCCATTAAGCTCATGGCGTTTACGTGTAAAATATATAGATATAGGGACATTTCCTGATACATCACGTTCGTTTACACCATTGAGATGTAATCACTGTGAAAGTGCACCATGTGAGAGAATTTGTCCAGTATCGGCACTGCATTATCTTGATAATGGAATTGTTAATATTGATAGTTCTCGATGTATTGGGTGTGCAGGATGTATGATGGCATGTCCTTATGGAGCAATTTATATGGATCCAGAGTCTAACACTGCTGACAAATGTACTTATTGTGCTCACCGAATTGAAGGTGGATTAATGCCAGCTTGTGTTGTTGCTTGTCCTGTTGAAGCAAATATTTTTGGAGATATTGAAGATGAAACTTCACAAATATCTCATTATATTATGGAGCATCAAGGTGATGTTCAGGTTCGAAAACCAGAGAAACACACTGACCCTAAACACTTCTATGTAGGTGGTGGAAATCAAACTTTAAATCCTTTAGCTCACGAGAGAATCGAAGGTTACGGATTATTTAATAATATTACGCATTTAAAAGAGATTGGTGATACACATCACTCTATGTTAGATAGATTTTTAAACCCAATTTTTGGAGGTCATAATGACCATTTAAAAAATGAGAGTTTTGTAGATATGCCAAATGATGCATCACATGAAGAAGGAGGTCACTAATGGATCACGTTAGTACAATTGAAGCTACTAAAGCTGTTGTAACACTTGATGTTCCACTTCCAGGAATTATCTGGGGTTGGATGATTACACTAAATATGTGGGCTAAAAGTATTGGTACAGGAGTTATTCTTGTTGGTGCTTATTTACTCTATAGACATAAAAAAGAGGATATGCCTAATTTAAGATGGATGATGCCACTTATCTCTTTTATTGCATTAAATGTATTTTTACTTTTTACATTATTAGATTTACATCAACCACTTAGAATGGTAAATATATTCTTTCACCCACATTGGACTTCAGCAATTACTGTTGGTGCGTGGATGGCTTCACTCTTTACAGGCTTGGTGACATTAATGCTAGCCATAGGTCTTTTAGACGCTTTCCCTGAAGTAGGTCGTCACCTTGGTATTGCTAAAACAATTAGAGGAAAAACTGCATTGTATGAAAAAGTTTTTCCATTTGTAGTATTTTTAGCATTTCCAGTTACGATGTACACAGCAATTATTATGGCAGAAGCAAGTGCTAGAGAGTTATGGGCAGCACCAGCTGAAGTTATTCAGATGTTATTAGCAGCCTTTATGGTTGGTTCTGCATCATTTATTTTAATTGCAGGAAAATGGTCAGAGAGTGTAAGAAAAGATCTGTCTTGGATTTTAATGTTATCGGTTCTGTTCTCATTCTTAATGTACATGGGAGAGTATTTCTTCTCATTTAAAGCTTCAGAAGTTGAGGCAACATTAGCGTATGTCCATTCAGGTGGTGAGTACTTTGTTCAGTTTTGGTCAGCGATGATTATGGGGTACATTATTCCATTCTTTATTGCATTTTCATCACTTAAAAATGAAAACAGAACAATGATGAGATTTGCAGCAGTATTGACTTTTATTGGTCTTTATCTCGCGAAGAGTACGTGGTTAGAAATTCCACAAATGTTATCATTAAGTTAAGGAGATACATATGGTTAAGAAAATGAATAAAAATGACTCTTCTTTCTTTGAAAGTAGAAGAACGTTCCTTAAAGGAACAGCATATACAGTAGCAGGTGCAACACTTGCTAAAGGTGTTTTTTCAACAGTAATTGACACCCCTGCTATGGCAGATGAACTTAAATCTATTCCTCTAAGTAATGGTACACCTCTTCATTACCCACCATTAGAAGAGTGGGACTCTTTTAAAGAGTTAGATGGAGATGATTGGAAACGTGGTGGAACAGGTCGAAATGGTGTTGAATCAGAAGAGAATGCTAATGGAATTAAAGTAAATGAATTTATGCTTGTTCCAACAGCTTGTTCAAACTGTGAAGCAGCATGTGGATTGACTGCATGGGTAGAGGTTGGAAAGTATAAAAAGACAGGAAATCCAAAAGATTTATTTGTTAGAAAATACATGGGTAACCCACTTCACGCAGGTTCAAGAGGACGTAACTGTGCCAAAGGGTATGCTGTACAATCGCAAATGTATGACCCAGATAGAATTCCTTTCCCTTTAAAAAGAGCTCCTGGAAGTAAAAGAGGAGAAGGTAAATGGATTAGAAGTTCATGGGACGATGCCATGAAAGAGATTGGGGCAAAACTTGCAAAACTTGTAAAAAGTGACTCTCCAACAGCTAAAAAAGAGTTCATCTACCATGTTGGACGACCAAATGAGAATGGTTTTGGACCTCGTGTTCCTCAATCATTAGGATTAGATGGTTGGGATTCACATACAAACATCTGTTCAGCAGGTGCAAGAGAGGCTACTATCCAATGGGCGAATGATGATAGAAACTCTCCAGATTTTGCTGGTTCAAAACTGATATTTCTTCAATCATCTCATGCAGGAGATGCAGGACACTACTTCCAACAAGCTGCTGGACGTATTGCTGATGCTAGAAAAAAAGGTGCTAAACTTGTTGTTATGGATCCAAGACTCTCTAACTCTGCTGGTATGGCTGACCTTTGGGTTCCTGTTTATCCAGGTACTGAAGCAGCGTTGTATCTCTATCTTACCAATAGAATTTTAAATGAGAAAGATATTAATGGTGATGACCTTGTAAACCACAATTTTGTAAAAAATTGGGTAAACTGGGATAGACTCATGGCAAACAAAGAGTATTTAGCGCTTCTTGTTGAGAAAAAATATATTAAAGCCGTACCAGAGGGTGATAGCTATGAAGATTTCATTAAAATGATTTCTGAAATGTACTCTCATTATACCCTTGACTTTGTTGTTAAAGAGTGTCGTGTAGAGGCTAGAACTATTGAAAAACTATACGATATGTTTATCGATGCAGGTGCTAGAATTAGTACTTATATCTGGAGAGCAGGTACAATTGCACACCGTGGTGGTTGGATGAATGGTCGTACAGCTTTCTTACCATTGGTTCTTCGTGGTGCAATGGCTGGAGATATTGGTGGGGTTAGTATGCACCACTGGCATGAGATTTCGGTAAATGGTCGTGGAGAGAAAGCAACTGTTGCAGGTAAACAACCAGCAAAAGTAGATGCGTGGAATGATCTCGCTTGGCCTCCTGAGTACCCATTAAGTACTTATGAGATGAGTCACATGCTTCCTCATATGTTACTTGATGATGAGTGGAGAAATAATTGGAATAGTAAAGGGCTTAATATTCCTGAAAAAATTTCTGTCTATGTTCCAAGAATGTACAATCCTGTTTGGATTAACCCAGATGGATTTAGATGGATTGAAGCGTTAAAAAGAGAAGATAAAATTGAGTTATCGTTTAACCTCTCTCCAACATGGTCAGAGACAAACTGGTATTGTGATTATGTTTTACCTGTAGGACTAGCAGGAGAGCGTCATGACCAACACTCATCACCAACACAACCATCAAGATGGTTAGCATTTAGACAACCAGCACTTAGAGTTGCATTAGAGAAACTTGGGTGGGAAGCAAAACAACCATCAAGAGGAACACTTGAAGCACATATGGCAGCAGGTCTTGGAGAAATTTGGGAAGAAGTTGAGTTTTGGGCAACAATGATGGTTGAATATGTTGATCCAGATGGTTCATTGGGTGTTCGTGAATCTTGGGCTTCTAAAAAAGATCCAAAAAGAGCGGTAACGATTGCTGAATGGTATGATGCTGCTTTTGACAATTTACCAAACTTGAAAAAAACAGCATCTGAACATCCTAAATATAAGGAAAAACCTTACCCTAATTATGAGATGATGAGAGATATGGGAACATGGCTTGAAGAGGACAATATTTATAGACCTCAAGAGAAAGCACTTCGTAAAGAGGGCGACGCTTATATTGCTCATGGACACAAATACTCTGTTGATGAAGTAGAAAAAGACCAATTTGGAACACTTCTTGTAGAGCATGAAGGAGAGAAAAAAGCGATTGGTGTAGAAGTTGATGGAGAGCTTATGCAAGGTTTCCATACTTTAAGTAAGAAATTAGAGTTCTTCTCAGAGTGGTTTGCAGAGTGGAAATGGCCTGAATATGCTGTGCCAATCTATCCAAAAAACAAAGAAGAGCGTAAAACAATGATTCACCTTGTAACGCAAGTGCATCATGACTATATGGAAAAAGAGAATGAGTTTGCTCTAAATACAGTATTTAGATTGCCATACAACATTCATACACGTTCCGTGAACTCTAAACACCTTATGGAGATTTCTCAAAACCATAACCCTGTTTGGATTAATACTGAAGATGCAAAACGTATGAATATTAAACAAGGTGATGCAATTAAAGTAAATGTTACCGATACTGTGACAGGACTTGACTCTGGTTATTTTATTGCTATGGCTGTACCAACAGAGGCTACAATGCCTGGTGTTTTAGCAAACTCTCACCACGCAGGTCGATGGAAGCTTAAAAATGCTGTTGATATTCCAGGATTTTCTCATCAATTAGGAGTTATGGGATTGGGTGCGCCACTTTATGACATGACTATGGACGGTAAAATTGGGACACTTAAACCAAAAGAAGGTCTAAAAGATGCGATGTATGAACGTCGTGATAGTTGGCAGTTTAAAGAGTTCAACAAAGACCTTGACAATATCTGGTGGGACGGACTAAGTGGTGCGTGGCAAAATGCTGTTGCCCCTTCTCACCCTGACCCAATTGCAGGTAACCATGCTTGGCACTTAAAAGTAGCCATTGAACCAGCAGGTGCAGAGGATACTATTGGGGATATTTATGTAAACTATGAGAACAATATGAAAGTAATGCAAGGTTGGAGAGATAAACTAACACGCCCTCTTCAAGTTGGAGATACAATCAGAAGACCTAGACACATGAAACGTACAGGTCCTGCTCTTTCACATGAAGCTTATAATGTAGAGATTAAAGGATAAAAACCTTTTTTCTACCTACCTAAAAAGAGAGTTTAAACTCTCTTTTTAGTACTACTATTTTCATAATCAATATTTTTTAGATATATTTATTTTGAAAGTGGTATGATGCGTACCCCAATTAGTAAAAGAGGAAAAAATGGATATTAAATTAGAAGATATAGAGATGAGAAGAGACATCTATGCACTTATATCAAGACTTATGATAACAGAAGTAGATGAAGAATTTTTAGAGATAATAGAAAAAAATAGCGAGATGTTAAATCTTCTTCCTAATTACAAAGCGTGGGGTAAACGTAAAGAGTTCTCTAATAAAATTTTAAAAGAGCGTTATTACGATGTAGATTTTACCAATCTATCACTGCTTCATCTTGTACCATATGAGACCTTTTATACCAGAGATGACCAAATGATAGAGAGTGGTGCAGAGAATCCAATATTAGAGATTTATGATGCATTAAACTTTACCGTAAGATTGGAAGAAGCCAGAGTAATTAGTGGTGACCATATTGGGGTAGAGTTAGAGTTTATGTACTCTTTATGTGACACCATGCTAAAAGCTTTTGAAGAAAAGGATAATGACGCAATTCATGAGATACTACTCATTCAAAGAGGATTTTTAAAAGACCATCTTCTAAATTGGTCGCCTATGTATCTGATTAATATGAAAAAAGAGTCAAGAACGCCACTCTATCATGATGGTGCAGAATTAACTTTACAGTTTATATTAGAAGATTATGAGTATCTTAATCATCAATTAAAAATACCATTAGTAGAGAAGATATAATATGAATCTATTGTTTGATGTATCGACATGTGTTCGAGCTACTTCAAAGTTTTCAGAGTGTACTAAGTGTCTTGATATTTGTCCTGTAGATACAATTGAATTTGTTGAAAATATTCCTGCTTTTACCCCATCAGCATGTATTACTTGTGGTGGTTGTGTGGGAGTTTGTCCTACTGAATCTTTTTCTCTTTCAGGTTTTTCTACGATTGAGTTCTTTTTTAAATTTTTAGAAGAGAAATCCAATACGCTAACATGTCAGAAAGACCTCTACTGTTGTCTTTCTGTGTTAAGTGTGGAGCATTTAATCTCTATGGCAATTGCTTCAGATGAAGCAGTGGTTATGGATGTAGAAGGGTGTAGTTGTGGAGGAGAGAGTGATAATCTTCAAAATCAGTTACGTGAAAATATAGAAGAGGCGAACTTTATTTTGTCTTCTTTTTCACAAAAAGAGATTCTTATTAAATCATTGGAAAATGAGGCTATTGTAAAAGAAGAAGCAGTAAAGGTTGCAAGCAGACGTTCACTGTTTACCTTAAAAGGTGCGATTAAAAGCAAACAAGAGTTTGATGAAGCCGTTGATGCTGATGAACTTAAAGCTTTTGGTATTGATGTGGGGGATATTTCTAAAATTAGAAATAAAGTGATTCCAGATAAGAGAAAATTACTTTTTTCTGTATTGAAACGCCTAGACAAACCAGAGCGTTATGAGATTATTCCTACTGAAGAGATTAATTTTACGTCGCAAAAGTTTGTCGATGAAAGTTGTACTAACTGTCAAATTTGTTATAGAATTTGTCCAACAGGTGCATTAAATTCAAACAGTAAATTCTCTCTAATTAATTTTGACTCTATGTTATGTGTGAAGTGTCATCTTTGTCATGATGTTTGTGAACCTAATGCCATTCAACTCCAAGCAGGTTATGAAATAAAAGAGATGTTTGAACCACAACAGCGAACCTTGGCAACTTTTGATGTACAGCGTTGTAATGAATGTGGTAATTATTTTACTTATACAGGTGGTGTAAAAGAGTGTCTTCGTTGTAAAATTGAAGAGGAAGAGGCGAAAGAACTTCATGATTTAGCACGTCAAAGGAGAAGTTAATGAGACCTGAAGAGATTAAGCCTGATACGGAGCTTTGTACGATTTTAGGTTATAACGCCCAAACAGGAAAATGTAGAAAATATTTTAACCGATGTTTAAAAGAAAATGGGCTTAATGCTACGGCAATTGCTTTGAACATCAAAGAGGAACATTTTGAATACATTATGACAAATTTAGCTGAATCTAAAGTTCAAAAAATGATTATAGAACAAGAGTTTTCTCAAAATATTATAGCTTTTTGTGATACATTAGATGAATGTGCGAAAGTAAAAAAAAATGTAGATTTTGTAGAAGTTATTGATGGTAAAATCATAGGATATTGTCTTGATAATGCCATAGAAACGTACATAGAAAATCCAAAATTTGTAGATGCAAACATACGTCTAGCGATGAAAATGATGTTACTGGCTAACCGTTGGTACAAAGCAAAAATAGAGATGGATTTAATTCCGACCATGATATAGAGGAGATGAAATGAAAAAATTTGAAGATTTAGAGAATTTAAGAGCAGAATTTGATGCGATGAGTAACATGAGTGATGAGTATTGTAATGATGGTTCTTGTCCTACCGATGAAGAGGCAGATTTAAAGGATTATCCTTCCTATACAGAAGCACTCTATGCGAAGATTGTTGCTCCAAATGTCAGTGGTATTTATTTGTCACGTTGGGATATTAAAGAGATAGCAGGCAAAGCAGGGGATTCGATGGCAATCCACCCAAGAAAGCGTATGTTTGAGCTACTGATGAAATTTGCTGTAAGCCAAGAACGAATGTCATTGGTCTTAGACGCGTTAGAAGAACATATGCTTGACAAGATAAATATTTATCAAGAGATAGCCGATAATTACCCTTATTCAGCACCAATTTTTGAGGAGAAAATCACTAAGGCAGAAGCAACCATTAAGCTCTTTCCACAGATATTGAAAGAGTATTTTAACTAATGCCTCTGAATGATATATTATTTAAAATAACCAAAGCCCTCTCTTTAGAACATAATCAGATAATCGAAGCATATAAGCTAGCTAATTTTGAGATGAGTGAAGAGAGATTGGTCAGTATTTTAAAACGCAGACAAGATAAAGGGTATGAGGAAGCAAGTTTTGAAGAGTTAGGCGTATTTCTTGATGGTTTAGTGCTTTTAAAGCGAGGAACTTCTAATAAACCCAGTCATGAAGAGGAAGTTCTTGAACTCACTAATAATTTAATTTTAAAGAAAATCCGTGTGGCGATGGAGCTAAAAGAGACTGAATTAGTGATTCTTTTTGCTTTAGCTGAAGTCTCCATTACAAAAAGACAAATAGGCTCTCTTTTTAGAAAAGAGGGAAATAAAAACTTTAAAGCTTGTTCCGATGAATTATTAATGGCATTCTTAGACGGACTTGATGAATTTTATTATGATGGAGAAGAGATATAATTTAGCTATACTTATAGTATGAAACATATTTCAAAGTTATACTTTATTATTATTGCTATTATTTTACTTGTACTCTCTATTTCTATTTTATTTTTTTTAAAAGAGAGTAAAAATGATAAACTTCAAGAGTTAAGTCGTTATATTATTGATGATTTTCAAAAAGGCTTAGCTTATGAAAATGCCGATTTACTCTCTTTCTCCTTAGCACTCTCTGAAAATGGTGCTTTGAAAAATGCCATTACGTCAGACAATGAACAACAAGCGTATGAAATTTTAAGTGAAATTAGCAAACGTTTTAAAAAATATACCTCAATCAAAACCCTTCGTTTACAAGTTTTTGATAATGATTTTTTCATTTTTGCACAGAGTTGGGGAAACGCTTCAGCAGGTATGCCTATGTGGTGGTTTCGAGATGATTTAAAAAAATTAAGGTACAATAAACGACCAAAAGTTGGGGTAGAAAGAGGAAGAAGATTAACCTTTAAAGCGACAATTCCTATTAGAAATGGAAAAGAAAATATTGGTTATTTGGAAGTAATTAAATTTATTGATGAATTTGCTAAAAAACTACATCAACAAGGCATTGAACTTTTTGCGTTGATGGATACAAAATATCTTGAAGATTCTCCATTGATGAGAGATTTTCCATTTTTAAATAAGTATGTAATTGCTAACAGTAATTTTAATAAAAAATTAAAATTTAAAGCAGATTTACTTGATTGGGAGGAGTTAGAGAGTATGGGATATTTTTATAGAGACAAAATACTCTATATTTTAGAGCCTATGTATAATGGGCAAAGAGAGGAGATTGGTAAATATTTGATGGTTTTACCCCCTAAATCTGTTGAGTATTATCAAAAAAGTTATCAAAATGTTGCTCCTTTTACCCGACTTAGTGATAAAGATGTTTACAAAGTTGTAAAACTTTGGGAAAATCCATCGGGAAGTTACCGAAATAGAAAAGATAAAAATCTAATAGAGTGGCTATCTAAACTTCACGAAGAAGATAAAGTGAGCTTAAAAAAAGAGGCAAAAGCGATGTTAGAAAATTATAATAAAGATGAATTAATAGATATTATTATACAAAATGAACATCAAAATAAAAAAATAGGGACAATAGAGTGAGAATACTTATTTTAGAAGATGAGAGTATCTTAGCAATCTCTATGCAAGAGTTTTTAGAAGATTCTGGTTATGAAGTGGTACATTATATAAATTCTGAACAAGCTTTTGATGCTATTTATGATAAACCTTTTGATTTGTTACTGCTTGATGTGCAGGTAGCAGGAGAACAAAATGGTTTTGAGCTTTTGTCTTCTTTGCGTAAGGCAGATATTTGTACGCCTGCTATTTTTATCACCTCTTTGACAGACATAGGACATCTTACCAAGGGGTATGCTTGTGGTGGGTGTGACTATATTCGTAAACCATTTGATTTAGCCGAGCTCAAACTCAGAGTAGAACAAGCCATACAATTACACTGTTTTAACACCTCTGACAATTTAATTGATTTGGCATTTAATTATAAATTTGATACAAAAAAAATACAACTTACTCTAAACGATGAAGTGGTTACTTTGGGTAAAACAGAGGGTAAACTTTTGGAGCTTCTTGTAAAACATAGAGGTTCGGTAGTAACCTATGAGATGTTTTGGGAAGAAGTTTGGGGAGAGTGGATAGAGCCTACAAACATTCGTGTACAGGTAGGTAACTTACGTAAAAAGCTTAAAGAAGATTTTATAAAAAATGTTCGTGGTATAGGATATAGTATTGACCTTTAATTCCAAAAAATTTGCTTTTAAATATGCCAGTATCTATACCTCTATTTTGGCTGTTATCTTAATCACACCTCTTGTTATCTATGTGATGTTGCTTTTACAGATAGACAAAGCTAAAGTAGAACTCTCTTTAGAAGAGCAGTCAAAACGGGTTATCTCTTCGATGCAAGGCTACAACAACAAAGAAAAAGTTTATCACTTCCCACGATATAAAGACTATAGTACGGCGTTATACACCAATCAATACCAAGAACTTTTTTCCACACTCAATTTTGAACCTAATGCTTTTACTAATGGCTTTTACATACAAGGAGATAATTATTATCTAATCTATTCATTACCTGATGAATATTATTTTGGGGCTAAGTATTTATTGGTTTCAACAAAACATACAGCCAATGAGATTTACTTTTTTTCACTTTTAACGGTATTGGGTATTTTATTGATGCTTTTTATTTTTTCTCTTTTACTTCTGAAAAATTTTTCTGCTCCTTTTGAAATGATGAATAAAAAATTGGATAATTTTATAAAAGATTCGATGCACGAGATTAATACCCCTTTAAGTATTATTAATCTTAATACCGATCTTTTTGCCAATAAATATGGTGATAATAAATATCTACAACGTATTAAGTCTGCATCAA